>JBFLZA010000121.1:0-16330 GCA_040756535.1 Cyanobacteriota bacterium | reverse complement strand
AATAGTATAGGAACTGATTGGAGTCAACCTATCGTCATTTCGGATATTGCCAATGCTCCATTATGGAAAAATTTCCGTGAACTAGCCCTGAACCATGAACTACACGCTTGTTGGTTCACACCTATCTTGTCTAAAAAGGGCAGTATTTTAGGCACCTTTGCCCTGTATTACCGTGAACCCAAAAGCCCTAGTGCCCAAGATTTAAAATTACTGGAAATCGCCACCCATATCGCTGGAATTGCGATCGAACGCAAGCAAGCAGGAGATGAACGAGAGCAAACCTTACAAAAAATCCTTGAACAAGCGGCTCTACTCGATATTACAACTGATGCGATTATAGTCAGAGATTTGAGCAACCAAATCCAATATTGGAACAACGGCGCTGAACGTGTCTACGGATGGACAAAGGAAGAGGCGATCGGTAAAAATGCCAATGATCTTCTTTATCGGCGAGAAACCTTAGATCAACTCGAAGACAGCCGGAAAAGTTTGGCGGAGTGTGGCTCCTGGCAGAGTGAGTTGTATCAAGTTACGAAAGAAGGCAAGAAAATCATTGTTACCAGTCGTTGGACACTGGTACGCGATGAAAATGGTCAACCCCAATCTATTCTTACAGTCAACACCGACATTACAGAGCAAAAAGAACTCGAATCGCAGTTTCTTCGGGTTCAACGCTTAGAGAGTCTCGGCACCCTGGCAAGCGGTATCGCCCATGATCTCAACAATACGCTGACACCGATGATGATGACGGCTCAACTGTTGACTTGCCAACTTCTAGATGAGCAGAGTCAAGAGTGGCTTTCAATCCTAGAAACAAACATTAAACGTGCCGCAGATTTGGTCAAACAAGTGCTGTCATTTTCACGAGGACTGGAAGGGCGGTGTACCTCTCTACAGGTAGAAGACTTAATCTCAGAAATTGAGCAGATTGCTAAACAGACATTTTCCAAAGCCATTGAGATTCGGACGGATTTCATGACGCCCAAGCTTTGGACGATTTGTGGCAATGCGACCCAACTACATCAAGTGCTGATGAACCTTTGCGTGAATGCTCGCGATGCCATGACAGACGGAGGTATTCTCCAGATTTCTGCCAAAAATTTCTGGATTGATGCTCAATATGCCCGGATGAATATTGAGGCTAAGGTCGGGTCTTACGTCGTTATTACCGTTTCTGATACGGGAATTGGGATTAGAAACGAACTGATCGATCGCATTTTTGAGCCATTTTTTACAACCAAAGAAGTGGGTAAGGGCACAGGGCTTGGTCTTTCCACAGTACTCGGTATTGTTAAAAGTCATGGTGGTTTTGTCAAGGTATGGAGCGAAGTGGGAAAAGGAACGCAATTTCAGGTGTACTTACCCGCCATGCTGGCCCAAGAGACACATACTCCACCCGATGAATACTACGACTTACCGACTGGGCAGGGAGAATTGATTCTCGTAGTTGATGACGAAGATGCAATTCGTGAGGTAACTAAAAGCTCGCTGGAAACCTATGGTTACAATGTTCTAACCGCCTGTGATGGGATTGAAGCGATCGCACTTTATTCTCAACATAAGGACAGCATTAATGTTGTGTTAATGGATATGATGATGCCGTCGATAGATGGCCCCACTACAATCGGTGTGCTACAAAAAATTAACCCGCAAGTCAAAATTATCGCCGTTAGTGGACTGGTATTAAATCCTAAAATGACTGAATTTCTGGGGAATAGCGTGAAAACTTTTTTGCCAAAGCCCTACACCTCAGATGAATTGTTGAGAAATTTACAACTTGTTATTAGCACCCACTAGAAAATTATGAAGTAGAAATTATGAATGATGAAAAATTTTTGAATTCCGACTTGGAAGGAGATTTGCACGCCTCCCCTTTGTGCTTCACCTAAAAAAATTTTAGAGGGGAACTTTAACCCAACTCATAATTCTCCAATTCAGAATAAGGCACACTAAAAGAAGTTGATCGTCGTAAGTTGGCTGTAAAAGATGTCGAGCAATCCCAAGTGGCGATTCTGGAAAACCAACCGAAGCCCTACCCCTACTCAGCGGACAAAAACTCAATCAAAGACAGGAACATCAACGACAGGTACGTTTGAGCGCTGGCTGAAATCAACGGGTTGGGGTCACCTGCTGGTTGGAGTCTGGGCACTTTCAGGCGGGATCGCAACAACGCTGAATTGGGGGTTGGTGCAATCGATGGAGCGACAAACCCAGGCGTTTTTCTTCCAACTTCGAGGGCCAATTGCCGCCCCAAACAATATTGTGATTTTAGCGATCGATGAAGACTCTCTAGCTCAAGAGCAATTTTATCAAGCGGAGCCGCAAAATCTAGCTTTCTTAGAACCGATCCAAAAATGGCCTTGGAAGCGAGAAGCTTATGCAATCGCCATTGATCGAATAATGGAGGCGGGTGCTAAGGCTGTAGGAGTCGATCTGTTGTTCGATCGCGCGAGCAATTACGGTCAAGCCGATGATGAAGCATTGCGGCAGGTTCTCCAAAAGCATAGAGGTCGAGTCACACTAGGGGCAAGTTACGAAGATGATGAAACTCGCCAAGGCGGTGTAACCCGTCTCCTACAGCCCTATTCCTTTTTCCAAACCAACCCGATGTCGGTTGGCTCGATTAATTACACCCTTGAGCCGAATGGGAGAATTCACCGTCATGGCAGCGTTTTCCCCAAACTTTTAGCCCAACAATATTCAGATCCAGAGTTAGCTAGAGTATTTTATGAGACGACGGCAACCGTTCCTTCCTTTGATGAAGCGGTCTTAAAAGCGGCGGGAGTGAAGTACTCTAAGCCAAAAGGCGACAATATTTTCTTCTATGGCCCGGCAGGCACCTTTGAAGTGATTCCTTTTTGGTATGTACTCGACCCCAATAACTGGAATACCTTTCTGGAAAAGGGTGAGTATTTCAAAGACAAGATTGTGCTCATCGGGCCAACCGCAACGATATTGCAGGATTTTCACCCCACCCCCTTTTCCGAAAGTTGGGTGTATCCAGAACTAATGACTGGAATCGAAATCCATGCCAATGCGATCGCTACTTTACTACAGGGTCGCTCCATTGCCCAAGCCATACCCAATCCTGTGCCACGGGGGCTTTTTGTGTTTATCGGGGTGATTGGGACGGGATTTTTAATCACCCGGATCAAAAACCTGCCGATTCGCTTAATTTTTGCGGGAGGCGTAGTCCTCGCTTGGGTAGGAATTAGTTATACCTTGTTCACTTATGAGCGTCTAATCTTGCCTACGGCAGTTCCTGTAGTTGCGATCGCACTTTCGTCTCTCTCCTACGGCACCGTTGGCTCAATCAGAGATTATTTCAGCAATCTTCGCATCCGACGCACCCTCAAGCATTACTCATCCTCGCCCATCGTTCAGGAGATTATCTCTCAAGACGATGCATTCCAAGGGTTACTCGAAGAGAGGGAAATAGAACTCTTAAAAACTAAGTTAGCTGGGCGCTACAAAATCATCAAACCGCTCAGTGCAGGAGGGTTTGGCGCAACCTATATTGCAGAAGATACCCAGCGCCCCGGTCAACCTATTTGTGTGGTTAAGCAACTCAGGCCGGCTAGCAATAATCCTAAACACTGGGAACTGGCTAGACGTTTATTTAACACGGAAGCAGAAACTTTAGAAAAGCTGGGCAAACATGACCAAATCCCTCAACTCCTCGCTTATTTTGAAGAAGGCGAAGAATTTTATTTGGCTCAAGAATTCATTGCTGGTAGTCCTCTGACGAAAGAACTGCCACTCATTGTGCCACTTTCTGAAGCTAAGGTTATTGACATTTTGCAAGATGTACTATCCATCTTGAAATTTGTTCACTCTTACGGTATGATTCACCGAGATATCAAACCGGACAACATTATCAGACGGCAATCCGATGGCAAGCTAGTTCTGATTGATTTTGGGGCAGTTAAAGCGATCCGCAATCAACTGGCTGAGGATGAACAGCCAAGCGATGTCACCGTAGGCATTGGCACCAAAGGTTATATGCCCAACGAACAAGCGATGGGTTCTCCCAAATTCAACAGTGATATTTATGCCTTAGGCATGATTGCGATTCAAGCTCTAACGCTAACCCATCCCGCCAATTTGCCGGAAAATCCCAAAACTGGAGAAGTTCGCTGGGAGGACAAAGCACAAGTCAGTTCTGAATTAGCCATCATTTTAAAGAAAATGGTGCGTTACAATAGCCGCGATCGCTATCAGTCGGCAACCGAGGTATTACAGGCACTTCAACACCTAATCGCCGCTTCGCACCCAAATTCCTCTAACCGTTCTAGAGTCAAGGAAAAGCCAAAGACTCACTCTTCATCCTTACCAAACACGCCAGCTTCGACACAGCTTGGGTGGGACGCCTCAACTCCTCAAGACGCAGAAGAGGGAACGCAGATTTGGGCAGACTCCTCAACCCCTGAAGACGCAGAAGAGGGAACGCAGATTTGGGCAGACTCCTCAACCCCTGAAGACGCAGAAGAGGAAACGCAGATTTGGGCAGACTCCTCAACCCCTCAAGACGCAGAAGAATCAACAAAACTTTGGTCAGAATCTTCGACACCCCAAGACCCTCAAGAGTAGACAATCCTTGATATCAAATCCCTGTAGATGTTAATTGCAATACAAATTTTGTAAGGGCACGATACTATCGTGCCCTTTCCTCTAGGGTATGAACTCGAAGGTTTTCTAAACTTAGCGATTATTCTGACCTCTACCCTGGGAGCCATTTTGACCCCCGTTGCCTTGACCTTGGGAGCCATTTTGGGCCCCATTGCCTTGGCCGGGGAAACCATTTTGGACTCCGTTGCCTTGACCGGGGAAACCATTTTGGACTCCGTTGCCTTGACCGGGGAAGCCATTTTGAACCCCGTTGCCTTGACCGGGGAAGCCATTTTGACCCCCGTTGCCTTGACCAGGGGAGTTTTGTGGGGGATTAGGAGTTGTTCCCACAGGTGGAGTTGTTCCCACAGGTGTAGGCACTGGCAGAGGAGATTGAGTGAATTGAATCTCTCCCCCTACCAGCAGCGACCTTACATTTGTGGAGTTTCCTGTGGTGTTTCCGACTAAGTTAGGAGTCTGCTGACTAGAACTTGGAATAGCATCAGTGATGTCTCCCTCAACTTCAGTAAAATCGGCTGATGTACTAACCGAAAGCTGAACAAAGCTAGGATTTTCAATCACTTGTCCGCTAACAATCGGCGACTGGGCTTTGAGGGCTTCGGATGTTTCAGCTTGAACAGCAGCGATCGCTTCATCCGGACTTGGTGTCGCTTCTGACTTGGTCAGATTTAGTCCGGCGGCTAACTCACTGGTTTGATAAAAAGTCTTCAGGTCAAATTGATACACTCGCTCAAGTCGATCTTTGACAAGGACAGCCATATTGCCAGCTTTCAATTCCTGACATTGAGAGCCAGCAGCATTACAGGCTTCAATGCCGCTCGTTGTGAGTGCTCCCACAAGTGTAGTATCCGTTTCAGGAATATAGCGAACAAACAGTGCTGAACCTCGAATCCCTGCTGCTGCATTAGGTGTTCGCACACGAGTTGTTCCTCTACCTGGAGGAATTAACATCAATGCGGTACCGTTGGACAGCGAAAAGGTACGGGTTCCGGGTGTAAATTTAAAGACGGCTTGCTCTCCTAGTCGGGCTAAAGAGCCATCGTTGAAGCGTAGCTGAGCCATTGCTGAAGCAGCAGTTGCTAAGGCGTCTCCAGGGGTTATCGCATCTGATCGGCGGGCAGGTCGAGCAGATTGATTTTTCGGAATTAATCGAACTTGGTTACGCAGAGCCTCAATTACTGCCCGACTTAAAGGGGTTTGGGCGCTCACGCCCTTCGGCACAAGCCCTGACCCAAAGCTCCAGAGAGTGATAGCCAGTAAAAGAGTGATGTTCTTACGCAGCATAGAGGAGTTCCAATTGTAGAAGAGGCGTAAACGGGTTGGTTCAGAAGACCTGTCCATCGACGCACCCAGCAATTTATATAAGTTATTTTTTAAGGGTTCTTGTGTAAACAAATTGAAAAAATTAAGCGTCTTGGTTCTTAATGACTGCAGATTAACCAGTTTAGTTCCCTGAAATCGCAAGGCTTTCGCAGGAAGTCATAGTTATCTCTTGCCATACCACTAAACATTTGGGAATTTCTCCGATGATATGCCGCCAAACGTCTATTCAACAACTTGCGCCGAGGATTCCCCATCCACTCCAGCAGGGTGCAGAGGAATCGGCGCTCCGGAAACGGGGAACGGGGAACAGGCAACAAGAAGATAAAGTAAGCAAGAATTGGTGGAGGTTCCAATCCCCTGTCTTATCACCGTTCCCTGTTCGCTCTTCCCTGTTCCGCAAGGGAGCGCATGAACATAGATTTACCGAAATTCCACCCCGCGATCGCACTTTGAAAGACTACAAATCCCAGAAATCACGTTTAGAAATTTTGGGCAGCCTGTTTTTCTGTGTTGGTTTCACCGTCTGTGAGCCAGCTTACTCTGCCCCTGAAGTAGCTTCTAAGGCTCTTTCCGTTTCGCCTACTGACCACCAAGAAAATGTTGTTGTCACAGATACTTCTACAAAGACTGATGCGCTGCCATCTCCTTCACCTCCAGTAGTAGCGCTACCAGAAGAGGGTGTGGAGAAAGAGGACGTGGGGACGCGGGGACGCGGGGACGTGGCGAAAAAGGACACGGGGACGCGGGGACGCCGGAACCCCCAGAAGGAGGAAGTGAGGAGTGTTGCTGAACGATTCTCCGCATCTTCCAATGGGGGTATTTCTGCATCAAAGGAAGCGTCACTGCATTTCTCTTCGATAAAAGTTCAACCCTTTAACTCTTCCCAATCTTTATCGCCTCTCATCCTCAACGGGGTTACTGCGTTTTCTCATACTCAATCCCCAATTCCCTGCTCGATCGCACAGGAGCAGCAGACAGTTACTCCAGAAGCACACCAGCAGTGCAATCCTACTTCTCCCACTTTACTCACCCAACTTCAAGTGCCTGAGGCGTGGGGAAGGGGGAAGGGGGAAGGGGGAAAGGTAGTTTTGAATGAAGATTTAGACTCCCACCCAAATCGCAATTTCTTTAACCTTTCTCCTTTAACCCAAACTGACGCGATTCCTTCCCGCCTGGATACCAATGATGGGGAATCCTCGCTTCCTCTTGTGGGACAAGGTTCTCCTTCCGAAGTCCTGCCTTTACCCCCTGAAAATCCTTCGGAGACAGAACAGCCAGCAAGCGGTGAAGATCCAGAACTGGGTATTCTGCGCTTGCGGGAGTTACCAGCACCGCCTCCTCCATCGAAACCAGCCGTTTACCTACTAGGTGGAGCCGGTTATTTCAGAAGCAATAACATCTTTTCTGGGGTCGATCCAATTGATGATGGACTGTTTAGAACAGGACTGACCCTTTTGGCCGTTCCTTCCTTAGGGCCGCAGACTTCTTTATTTGCTTCAGTCGGTGGCAACATCTTTCGCTACAGCGATCTATCGGAGTATGACTATAACGAATTGAGATTTAGTGCAGGAATTCGCCAGCAAATCGGAAGTCGTAGTTATGGTGAATTGGGTTGGAATAATCGGCAATTGTTTAGCGAGGATGGAGGCGATCGCTTCCTCAATGATCACTCTGCTTACTTGGAACTCGGACGACGGGATTTATTAGCTGAACGGTTAACTCTAGATACTTACTATCAATTGCGCTTGAGTTTTGCTAACCCAAGCGATCGCTCTCAGGTGATCAACTCCGTAGGGGCATCATTAGGTTACAACCTCTCTCCCTCACTCCTACTCGCTCTCGACTATCAATTTGCCTTTGCAGACTTTACTCAACAGGAACGAGAAGACCAATATCACCAATTATTGGCTCGCATGAATTACACCCTATCTCCTAATAGCCGCCTTTATCTGTTTGGCGGAAAAAGTTTTGGCTCTTCCTCAGACTCAGAGATTGATTTTGATGGCTTAGTCTTTGGAGCTGGCGTAGATTTCAGTTTGACCTTATTTTAAGGATAGGTGTTACTGATTTTGGGAGACTGGAGAACCCCTCTCTCCGGTAGTTTTGCTTGTCTAAAAACGGAACTCCAGCAAACACCAATGCCGATGCTCAAGAGCAATCCAAGGACTGTTCTTGAGCAATTTTTCCCTGAAGGTAAGAGTTGGGAGCCTATGATTACGGCTCAGATTGAGCAACTGGCAACTAGAATGATTATGCTGAGAACTCAAATGGCTAGGTTGAAGGCTAGTTCTCTTCAGTTGCAGGACATTACAGCATCTGGATAGCTTCACGGCAAAAGTACTTGAGCTTTTCCTGGACTTCCGGTACTGGTTCACACTCTCCCACAAACTGCCAATCCTTGACCGTGGAGAGTCGCCACGCTAGCCCTTGATGACCAAACCCAGCCGCTTCAGCACCAATCGCTCGTAGAGTATTATCCAAAGGGTCTTGGTAAAGTCGAATTTGTACCAAAATGCTACGGCATTGGCATTTTCTACTCCACCCTGGAAAGTGAAAGCCGATGTCAATTGAATCTGGATCAACTAACTCTTGGGTATCCGGGTCATTCGCCCACGGTTTCAAGTCCGCTCTAGCATCCGGAAACACTGACTTAAACAAATTCACGATCGCAGCAATCTTGGTAGCAAACTCTAGACCTCTAGCTTGTTCAACGGCATTCATGCAACATCTCCTAATGTTAATTGCTGTTAAAACTGCTTAATTATTAAGACAATTTAATGCAATTTTTCTCCATTCTGGGACAGAATTTCCGCAAGTGTGACGATTCCTTGACAATTAAGCCCTAAAGTAGTAGCTCTTGCTCTTGCGTCCAGTGGGCGGTAAGCTCAAACACAATCGATGGTGCAAAAAACAAACGTGTCTATAAGCGAAAAATCAATCGAGGTCGGGTCGCTGAAATGGTTTTATCGGGAAGCGAACCCAATTGGTAGAAGTAATGAGTTACCCGTACTGCTGCTTCACGGTTTGCCTGCCCACAGTTATTGCTGGACGGCGCTAATGCCAGATTTAGCGGAAAAAGGTTTTAGTGCGATCGCACCTGACTGGATTGGTTCTGGTTTTTCGATTAAACCCGATAAACGAGACTTTGCCTACACGCCTGATGCTTTTATCAACGCCCTCGATGAATTTCTCAAAGCCCTGGAAATCGAGCGGTTTCATCTAGTGGTTCAAGGATTCCTTGCCTCCGTTGGGCTTCAGTACGCCCTACGCCACTCCGACAAAATTGAACGCTTAGCCATTCTCAATACACCTGTGTCCTCTGCTGCCCAGTTACCTTGGAAAATGCAGCAATGGGGAGTGCCGCTTGTCGGAGATATGTTGACGCAAGACCCCCTGTTGGTTGACCGCACCTTGGAAGGGGGGAGCAAGTACCGAATTTCAGATCAAGATTTAGATATTTACCGTAAACCCTTTCTCAAGAGTTCTGATGTGGGGCGAAGTCTGGTAGCGATCGTTAAGAATCTCCAGATGAAGCAATCAATGGCAGAAGTTGAATCGGGTTTTCGCAACTGGGAAAAACCTACTTTTATTCTTTGGGGAATGAAAGACCCTTGGCTTCCTTTTGAACAGGCACAGCAGTTTGCTAATACGCTGAAGAATGTCGAAGTTATTCAGATAGAAGAGGGAGGGCATTATCCTCAAGAGCATTGGTCAGCAAAAGTCAGCGAATCGCTTCTCCCTTTTTTGAGACGCCAAGCCTTGTAAAGGGGGAAGGGGGAAGGGGGAAAGGGAAAAGGGAAATTTCTAGTAACTCACGTCGCTTCACGCCGGAAGCCCAACGCTGTCGGAGTAAGGGCAGCGATGAAAGTATGTCACCACTTTGAAGCTCAAGGAAAAGACTGACGGCGCTTAAAAGCGCTTGCAATTCATCCCGCGCCTAAAGGACGTGGGCTTTCTTGCTTAGGTTCTGTAAACTCAAAAGCCTTATTCTCTCGTACTTGTCTAAAGGCTAAAACCCAGATTCTTTCATTGGGCAGTCTCTTAGGTCGAACTCAGGTTATTTATACTACTGAGGATGAAGAAAAAGCGATCGCACAGGGGAGGCGAAAGACTGCCGATGGCTCTGATATTTTCCGATCTGCAAAATCACTGGGCACGAGACTGTATCATCCAGTTGGCAGAACAAAAGATGATGAGTGGATACCCGGATGGTCGCTTTCGTCCAGATGCCCCAATGACTCGTGCTGAGTTTGCGGCTGTTTTAACTCAAGCATTCCCTAATGTTCAGTCGGTACACAGTAGTATTCGCTTTACCGATGTTCCTGAGAGTCACTGGGCTTATAAAGTTATTCAATTTGCCTATGAACGAGAATTTTTTGTGGGTTACCCTGATGGCACGTTCAAACCTGACCAGTTTTTGCCACGAGTGCAAGCGATCGCTATCCTGGCAAATGGGTTAAAACTGAAGGTTCCCAAACAATCCAATGAGATATTGAATTTGTATTTTGATGATGCTAACCAGATTCCAGATTATGCAAAAAATACAGTTGCTGCTGCAACCGTAGGGAATTTAGTTGTAAATTATCCAAATATTAGACAGTTAAGACCCAATCAAAATGCTACTCGTGGGGAAGTGGCGGCGCTGATTTGTCAGGGATTGCAAAAGGTAAATGCAGTACCGTTACAGTATGTAGCTGGACGGTTCGTCATTCTTCCCCAATTTGATTACGCGCAATCGTTTTCCGAAGGGTTGGCGTGGGTGAAGATGGGTAATCAGTGGGGTGTAATCGATAGAACAGGAAAACTTCTAATCCAGCCTCAATATTATGAGCATTATCCTTTTGCTGAAGGATTAGCATTGGTAACGATTGGCGGTAAGTATCGGTTTATTGATAAAACTGGAAAAATAGTTATCCAGCAGGCAATGGATGAGGCAATACCGTTTACCGAAGGACTAGCACGGGTTAAAGTTGGCAAAAAGTATGGCTTTATCGATAAGAAAGGGAAATTTGCGATTCAGCCGCAATTTAATAGCGCCGGGTGGTTTTCTGAAGGGTTGGCATCAGCAGGAAATGGCAATGAGTATGGGTTTATTGATAAAACGGGGAAATTTGTAATTAAGCCACCTTTAGGTTCTCTTCTTGCCTTTCATGAAGGGTTGGTATGGACGGGGAGAGATGGAAAGAATGGGTTTATTGATAAGACAGGGAAGTTTACCCTAGTTGATCTATCATTTTCTGATATTCCGGGCCGCTTTTGTGAAGGGTTGGCACGAGTCAGTATTGGTGGCAAAGATGGCTTTGTGGACAAGACGGGGAAGTTAGCGATTCAACCGATATTTGATGGGGCTAGTGATTTTTCAGAAGGGCTAGCGACGGTAAGGATGGGTAATAAGCGGGGATTTATTGACAAGACGGGCAAGGTGGTCATTGAGCCGCAATTTGACTGGGCTGATTCCTTTGCTGAAGGGTTAGCGCGAGTGAGTGCTGGCGGACTTTATGGTAGTGGGGGTAAATCCGGTTATATCGATAAAACGGGGAAAGTTGTAATTGAGTTGCAATTTGATGAGGCAACCTCTTTTTCGGAAGGGTTGGCAGCAGTAAAAGTTGGTAACAAGTGGGGTTATATGAGTAAGCCACTCAAATAAGGAAACATCTCAAGGAGTGAAGTGATGGCTAAGGATGCTGGGCGGAAGTTAATCAAAGAAGCGGAAACGCTTAACCCTGAGGAACAGTTAGGTATGGCAGTGCATTTGCCACAGATGGTTCGACAGGGTGAGCCAGCAGAAATAGCTCATTATCGGTGGTCTAAAATTCAGGCACATCGGCAGGAAATCTTGGAGATAGCCGCTAAATACGGTGTTTTTGATGTGCGAGTGGCGGGTCATTTGGTACAGGGAAAAACACCGCCATCACCGGAGGTGGAATTTATTGTCAATTTGAAACCGGGACGGAGTTTGTGTGAGTTGGGAGGGTTGTTGATGGAGTTGCGAACCTTACTCGGTTTTGAAGTTTATGTGGTGTTTGAGGGGGGGTTAAAGGAGGAATGCCGAGAGCGAGTGTTGAAAGAGGCAATTCCTTTATTAAAAACTCCCTAATTAAATTAGGAATTATGAATGCTGAATTATGAATTAAGCCTTCAGACATACGAGAAGGAGATTTCGACTCCCCCTAAATGTAGCTCCCTAATTTCTTAGTGGGGGTTTCAGACCCTTGGGAATTGCCGATTATTTCATAATTCATAACTGAAAATTCATAATTTTTGGTAATTCATAAACCTCCAATCTGCTATATCTCAAACCTCATCCGGATTAACTCCCATTTCTCGTAGGCGAGCAGCCAATTGCTCAGTTCGCTGTTGAGCTTGTGTAGCTTGCTGTTGAGCTTGCACTGCCTCTTCTTGAGGAGTGGGTATCAAATCTCCTGCCAATGTAGCCCAACGCAGCCAAGTTGCCTCAACATCTTTATAGGAGCCTTGCCAGCGCACCAAAGCCAAACCTAATCGTTGGCTTACTAATCTCCCTTGTTCATCCCAACTGATGGGTTGATAAAGTCCACTTTGTAAACTAAATCCAGCCCAATCTTCTGGATTAAAGGGATCGTACCAAAAATATTCCGGAACTCTCACCTTGTCTTGGTAAATTTGCTTTTTTTCAGTTTTATCTTTGGCGGCTGTACTCTCAGAAAGTAATTCAATGACTACATCCGGTGCTTTCCCTTCCTCCCAAACGACCCAACTGAGGCGTTCACCTTTGGGAACTCCAAGTACTATAAAGACATCAGGCCCCCGGAAGTCTTGGTTTTTAATTTGAGCCGCACTGAAATAGAGGAACATATTGCCGCCAACATAACCATCTTCTCGCTGAGCTAACCAAGGCAATAGAGTATCAATCAGCATTTGCATCTGAAGGACATGTCGCTGAGTTTCCATCGGAATACCATCATCACAGGGTAGGTCATACTGAGTTGGCGGTAGAGTTAAAGCAACAGGAGCAG
Source organism: Cyanobacteriota bacterium (assembly GCA_040756535.1). Taxonomy (GTDB): domain Bacteria; phylum Cyanobacteriota; class Cyanobacteriia; order Cyanobacteriales; family Coleofasciculaceae; genus JBFLZA01. The sequence goes on along the minus strand of JBFLZA010000121.1, from coordinate 3,383 downwards.
ATTCAGTAGTGGTTTGAGACATAGTCTTTCTTTTGGTTGTGCCTTACTAATCAACTTTAGCGCCAAGGATTAGGCTACTGGAGACATTCAAGAAAAAACACAGCCAGTGTCTCTTGCTTTTGCACGTAAATCATGGTATTTAACACCGGAATTTAGGGGAGACACTCCGTTCTTGCCGATACTCAGCTCACGCAGCCATACTGGTGAGGGTAGGAGGAGTGAACGGTTAACTCTTCAATTTGAGAGTTGAATCAATCAGGTATCAGCGTAATGGGTGCGAATAGAATTAGGGTGGCTAAGGATAAAGCAGATTTAGTCAAAGCTTTAGTAGATATAGAGGGGACAACTGGGCCGTTTCAAACTTATGCAGATGTAATGGTATTTGCTGCTGCATTGGGGGCGAAGCGGAAAAAGCGATCGCCTCTAACAGCCATTGCGAAAGAACCCTCTCCCATTGCGGTAGAGGTTTTTGTTTCTAGGGGATATGATCGCGTTTTTAAATTATTAGCGATCGCAGAAACTAAAGATGCCCAAATTCTCTCGCCTTTTGATGAAACGGCTGAAGAAAAACGCATCCATATTTTTGAAGAATATGCTAATGGTGGACTTGAGATTTTGCGAGATGCGGTGCGGGGAGTTGTAGATTATAGTGACCAACTTGTATTGGTTCTGAATTCTGAGCGTAATAAGCAAGAACCCAAGGAAGAAGAATTTGATTTAAGTAGATTCCTGGGTTAATACCAAGTTGTGTTTTTAAGGCAGTATTCATGACCCACTATCTCTGTCTTAACCAGTGGGGTCATACAGTCTGTGTTTATGCTAGCTTCGGATGGGTGCAATTTCAATCTAGCAATCAGTTGCGATCAGCCAATAGATGCACCGAAAAAGCTCTAAGTACAGCAATGAAAATTTATCCTTTATTATTCAGCGTCCTGCTGTTTTTCCTGTTCGGTTTTACTTCCTGTACCAAGGCAAACCCTGGACTAGTTTTACCGTCCATCATCGGGAATAACATGATTCTTCAGCAACAGACGGACGCGGCTATCTGGGGATGGGATAAACCAGGGACAACGGTTACCGTTACCTTTCGGGAAAACAAGGTATCAACGCAAACCGAGTTGGACGGGAAGTGGATGGCGAGGGTACCCAGTGGTGAGGCAGGAGGGCCGTTTACGCTGAAAATTGAAGGCACGAACGCTGTCAATTTGGAGAATGTGGCGGTAGGTGAGGTATGGATTGCTGGGGGACAGAGCAATATGTGGTGGCCGGTGAGTCAAAGCAAAGATGCCGATCGCGAAATTGATAGCGCCAATTATCCCGATATTCGGGTTTGGGATGCTAATACATCACCCCAGGAAGGGGGTTGGCAGGCAGATACACCCCAGAGAACAGTTCCAGCACAATGGAAAATTACCACACCTCAAACCGTTGGGGAATTTCCAAGTACAGCTTACTTCTTCGCTAGGGAACTCCATAAACGGTTGCAAGTTCCTGTTGGCATTGTCCACTTCGCTGTACCGGGACAAGAAATCGAACCATTCCTCAGTAAAGAGTTCATGCAAACTCATTTTCCTCAGACGTTGGAGGTTTGGGAAGCGAGGAAAAAACTGTATCCCGAAGCGATGAAGAAATATAAGGCTGACTTGCAAACTTGGGAAGCGCAAAGGGCGAAAGATGAAGCACAAGGACTCAAACCGTTAGAAAAGCCTAAAGAACCCATTAATCCTGATGCATCTGCCAAGCCAGGAGAGTTTTTTAATGGCATGATTTATCCCACCATCCCTTACAGCATGAAGGGTTTTATTTGGTGGCAGGGGGAGGGAAATGCGGAGCGATCGCTACAGTACAATGTTCTATTTCCCAGCTTAATTGAAGAGTGGCGGCATCTATGGAAACGCAATGATGCTCCCTTTATTTTCGTAGAGTTAGCCAACTTCCTCAATAAACAAACGCAACCTTCTGAGGATGATTTATGGCCGGCAGTACGCGATGCCCAGCACGAAGCTTTGCGACTTCCCGAAACTTATCGGGTTTCTACGATTGATATTTTGGGTGAACAAGAAGATGTCTCCAATATTCATCCTCTCAACAAACAACTGGCAGGGCATCGCCTTTACTTGGCAGCAATGGCGAATGTCTACGGCGATCGCAAATTAGTTGCCAGTGGCCCTGTTTCCAAATCGGTTCAGTTTGAGGGAAATCAAGCCATTGTCACCTTCGACAATATCGGAAGCGGACTTACGGTTAAAGATGGGAGAGAATTGAAAGGCTTTGCCCTAGCAGGAAGCGATCGCAAATTTTTCTGGGCGAAAGGGAAAATTCGAGGAAATCAAGTTATTTTGACCAGTAACGATGTGAATCAACCCATTGCCATTCGTTACGCTTGGGCCAACAATCCCATCGGCAACCTCTATAACAAAGAAGGATTACCCGCCTTTCCCTTTCGCAGCGACAACTGGATTTTGGGACTCAAAGGGCCAGATTTTAAAGCGATGGATAAGGCTGAACTAGCTGCCCATATTCAACGGGAATTGATTCCTAAAGATGAAACCATTCGGCTTTTGTGGGACAAAACCTACACAGCGATCGCTGAAGGGAAAAATAGTGCGGCAAGGGAAATGATCGAGACGTTGCTGAAGGATCACGTCAAAGAGAAAATATTGACAAAAGCCTTGAAAACGTTACACGAAAAAATGTAGTGATAGAGCAAAAGGCAGAGGGCTCCAGGGCTTCAAGGCAGAAGGGAAATTCATTCGGATTACGATGTTGCTACAGTAGCTACGAATAGATGTAGCTCTGTAGTGAGAAGGTTTTTGTTAAGATAAGCAAACTGATCCCGCTAGAGACGCTATTTTATATAATTTATATAATACTTGTCTAACTTCCCTAATGCAGCAAACAGGAAGTTTAAAAATGATGATTTGCAATTCAAGTCAATTAATATTACCATAATCCTCTACAAAAAAATATTACTTTCTAAATTGTTAAACAATCAAAAATAGAGAGTTTAAGTCAGATGAATTTGCATTCACCTAATCTTTCTGGCTCAAAGAATGTATTTTGGGGCATCTCAGCTATTGTATTGATTGGTCTTTTTGGCATTTTTAGTATTGTCGTTATCAAAGACTTCTCTACTCCCTTAATTGGCAAAGCTGGACCCGGAACCGTTGATAATTGGGATTATGTCGATATCTGGGAATATATGGGGTTTTATTTTGCAAAAAACCTCAGCTTTTTCCCGTTACCCCAATTAAATCTAGTTAATAATCAAATTTTTTATCCTTATGGAACTAATAGCGTATTTCAAGGATGGGGAATTGAAATGGATATTTTCTATGCAATTCTCTACTCCATTTTCGGGGCTGGGCCTTGGCTACAGCTAT
>JBFLZA010000120.1:0-16389 GCA_040756535.1 Cyanobacteriota bacterium | reverse complement strand
CCGCCAAGGTTAAAACCCCTGACTCATAGCGAAAGTAACTGTAGGGTGGGCTTTCGTTCAGCAACGATAACATAAGCTTTTCCAGCTCTATAGCTCTTGCCCACCCTACCCGAAATAGGCTTATTGAGAAGGGTGCAAAATGTGAGTTTTAATAAGCTTTTTCTATTCACCAGGAAATTGATTTCCTACCGGGGTGACCAAGTTTATCAGTTCATTAGTGTATGACAAAGAAACAATGAACCCCACCGATACCATTACCCTCACAGCCTTCCTCGTTGCACTCACTCAGCTAGATTCCCCTTTACCCGATGAAGTGCAAACCCAGCTAAACAACCTGGACACTGATAATCTCGCCTCCAACATCGGCAAACTCAATGCCATTGCCGAAACCTACCCAGAGCTAGATGAACATTACCAAAACGCCCGTGAAATTTTGCAACAAACTGTTGGCGATCGCAACAAAGGGCCATTACCCAATGTCAATCACCTCAAAGAACGCGAACTAACAGAAATTCAGAACCTTGCTCGCGAAGTTCCCAAATCTCCCGAACCTATCAACGCAGCTAACCAAGCAACCCAAAAATCCCACTTTCTCAAGCAACTTCGCGACTGCCTCAAAACCTGAGTAAACGGATGAATCAACAGCCTACTATAACGTATCCTACTATCGACTTATTTCTCTATGACCTGCGAGACGGGTTGGGACAGGACGAAGAAAAAGTCCAAGAAAACCGCAAGCAGTTCTGGAAAAAAGTTTACCCTAATCTGGATGAAAAACAACTAGATGAATTAGCTGATAAATCAGCAAAGCTGGAAAAAGCTGAAGCTGATTATGTTGAACTGCTGATACCCCAGAGACAGGAAGAATTTAAACCCAATCTAGAAGGCTACTATTATGCCCTTCAATTTGGTGATACATTTGCCCTTCAGGTAGACTGTTCCCTGATTAATCCCAATCAAGGCAATCTTTTAAACAGTTTCACACCAATCAAACAAGAAATAGAAACCCGACTCGCTAGCCAAAAAGGTAAAATTGGTCAAACGTGGTTTGTCTGGTGTCAGCTAGAACAAGACTATCAAAACCTTGACAAAATCGCCAAAGACTGTTGCAGGCAACTTGTTCCAAATCCAAACTGGGTTAGAGAGTTACACAAACACGGTGAATTAGCTGGAGCAACTCTATTTGAACTATGGCACCCTCCGACAGATTGGGCAGATGAGCGAAGTTTACAAGAAAACTTTCATTTGATAATTGCCTTATTTCCCCATAAAACTTCCAGAGGGTTATTTAATAACAGAATTTCCATCGATTCTATCAATCATTCAATCGCTAATTTATACTTTGACTTACTGCGCCTCTTCTGCTACCGCCATAAAATCACTTGGGCATACCACCAAAGCCGCTGCCTGAAAGCGGAACTCAAAAAAGATTTTACTCAGGTACAAAAATTAATCAGAAAAGTCAGCGACTTACCTCAGCAGATTAATTTAGGTAGTCCTAATCTTAAGGAATTACAAACAACCCTAACCGATACCCTAACCATCTTATCGCGCTATGCCATCAATTTAAGTTACCTGGATGACCAAGGACGCACCCTTAAAGTCAACCTGGAAAACTATAAAAAGCGACTGGAGAAGATTGCCGGAGAAAATAGTAACAGTAAGTTAGAAATATTTGAAATATTTGGCAATTTATACGCTGAAAAATATCTAGCACAGGTAGAGGCAGATTACGCCAATCTCAGCCCTGGTTTAATGTTACTTGAAAATCTGATTACGACGATAGAGGGTACAATTGAAATTTATCAGGCAAAACGCGATCGCACCCTAAACACCACAGTAGCGATCGCAGGTATCGGACTCGCCACCAGCCAAATTGCCTCCGCCGTCATCCTCACCCAAGATACTCCTAATCCTCAAGTCTCTCTTTCTTACCGAACTGAAGCCTTCTTTTGGAGTTTGGGCATCGGTGCGATCGCAATGCTAATCACCCTAAGCCTCCTGGGCCTCTTTCGCCGTTAAAGGGTTGAAGGTTGAAAAGAGAAACTAAGGGGGCGTTTCCCCAGCATCAAAACTCACAATTATAATTCTAATTCGTGCCAGAAATTCTGTATATTAAATTTTGATACCAGTTCCTTAAAAACCTGTACTATTTAGCTCATTGAGGACGAGGAAAGAGCAAAACGCTTTTCCTGCCGAAGCTCGTGCAAAATTATCCAGAACTCAGATGACCTCTTCTACCGATGTAGGTCAACTTTCCTTATTTGTAGAACATGCTGAAACAGACCCAATTGATCTACCCCACTCTCGATTTATTTCTCTATGATATCCAAGACCCTTTAGGAAAAGATCTACATCCAGACGAGCAACGCCAACAGTTCTGGAAAAGAATCTATAGCAACTACCAGAATAATTCCAATGGCAAAACGCCGCATGATGAAACTTTCCTTACGCAACTAAAAGAGGCAGAAAAATCAGAATCTAGCTTTATTGAACTGCTAGGTTCAGATCGAGTAAAACATTTCGAGCGTCCCCTAGAAGGCTACTACTATCCCGTGCGGATTGGAGATACTTATGCCCTTCAGGTTGACTGTTCCGGTGTGTATACCGATGGCATGAGAAAATCTAACTATAAACCTCAATCCCTTAAAAATCTGCAAGCGATACAAGAAGAAATTATTGCCCATATCAATAACAAACCCGGTACCATCGGTCAAACTTGGATGATGTGGGGTCAACTCACCGATGCCAATCAAAACTTTACGCAAGTCGCCCTAGAATGCTATAAACAGCTCGCACCTGAACCCCACAACTGGCAAATAGATTTAAAAGCCAAAGGACAAATTTTAGGGGCAACCGTATTTGAATTGTGGCGTCCTCCTTCCGACTGGTCAAATCAAGACAACTTGAGCCAAAATTATCATCTTTTAATCTGGCTGTTTCCCCCTAACAAACCGATTCAATCCGTTCTCGACAGTATTGCTAGAATTTATTTAGACTTAATTCACCTGTTTTGCTATCGAAATAAAGTGCTTTGGGCTTACTGCCAGAGTTGTCAAGTGAAAACAGAACTCAAAGCTGACTCCATCACGATTCAAAATGCGATTCGCGAGGTCAGCCAGTTACCTCAGCAGAAAAAACCTAGTCAGTTGCTGATGAAGCAATTTCGAGAAATTCTCGCCAATGCTCTCACGCTTCTCTCGCGATATACCATCAATTTAAGTGAACTCAATACCCAAGGACATACCATCGAAATCAATCTCGAAAATTATATAAAACGATTGAAAAAAATCCAAAAACTTGACTCGGGTAGTGATTTACAATTTCTAGCAGAGTTCGGTAAATTGGCGACGGCTAAATACCTGCGACAGGTAGAAATGGAGCATACTCGGCTCAGCTTTGGCTTGACGTTGCTGGAAAATCTGATTCGGACGGTTGAAGGCATTACTGCAACCTATCAGGTACAAACCGATCGCGCCCTGAATAGTACCATCGCTGCTGCTGGTGTGGGACTAGCCACCAGTGCTGTCCTCGCAACTAGTGCGATCGCTGCCAGCGCACTGATCACCCAGTCACCGGAAGCCAGAGACATCGTCTCCTTCCAAGCTACCGCCTTCGGGATCAGTCTAATCGTAGGGGTACTTACGAGTGTGATTGTGTGGAAACTCCTGCGTCGCTGATTGCTGTTGTCTTTGCCGTTTGGCATTGAACTATGGACTTGCCAATTATCTACCACCCCGACTACGTTACCCCACTCCCCGAAGGGCATCGCTTCCCCATGCCCAAATTTGGGCAACTGTATGAGCGGCTACTGTGCGATCGCATCGCCACCCCAGAACAATTTCACACCCCTCAAATCGCTCCCCCTGAATGGCTCGAACTCGTCCACACTTCAGACTACGTTCGAGCTTACTGCCAAGGCACCCTCGACTCTAAAGCCCAGCGACGGATTGGTTTACCCTGGAGTCCTGCCCTGGTAAAGCGTACCTGCACTGCTGTAGGGGGCACCATCCTCACAGCCCAACTGGCACTCAAGCAGGGTGTAGCCTGTAATACGGCTGGTGGCACTCATCACGCCTTTCCCAGTTATGGATCGGGTTTTTGTATCTTCAATGACTTAGCGATCGCCAGTCGGGTTCTCCAACACTTGGGACTCGCGAAAAAAATTCTCATTCTCGACCTCGATGTCCATCAAGGAGATGGCACTGCCTTCATTTTCCAAGATGACCCCAGCGTCTTCACCTTCTCCATGCACTGTGAAGTCAACTTCCCCAGCACCAAACAAAAAAGCGACTTCGATATTTCCCTGCCCGAAGGAATGGACGATGATGCTTACCTGCAAACCTTAGCCAAGTATCTCCCGGACTTACTCAGCCAAGTTCAACCGGATTTAGTCTTGTATGATGCTGGAGTTGACCCTCACGTTAGCGATCGCTTAGGGAAGTTGGCCCTCACGGATACCGGACTCTACCGCCGCGAAATGCAGGTGTTGAGTACCTGTATGGCAGCAGGGTATCCTGTTGCTAGCGTCATTGGCGGTGGCTATGCTGACGACCTCGACGCCCTTACCTATCGCCACTCACTAGTTCATCGAGCGGCAAGTGAGGTCTACCGTCAGTACCGACTTTAATGCCAAACTAAGGAGAGAGAATTCATTTCGTCTTCCTCGATACATTTTTAGAGATAGCCTACAATATTTATTCCCTTTCGCCACTCAACACCCACTGAGGAATCATTGTGCTTCTATCAAAAGGCTTTGAAGTTGAAATGTACACGGGTACGCCCGAAGGTGAGATCGTCGGTCTTTCGGACAAGATTGTGGCGTCCCTTGATGGATTTGTGCGGGAACCCGATAGCCGTAATGTAGAATACACCACCGCACCGTTGTATTCCTATGATCGCCTCTTATGTGCTTTGGTGCGCCCTCGGCAGAAACTAAGAGCGTATTTAGAGAGTTTGGGGGACTATACCTTAATTCCCGGCAGTACCTTATCTTTGGGAGGAAGCGATCGCTTTTATCGTTCCGACCCCAATAACCCCTACCACGACTATATTGAGCAGACTTACGGCACAACCGTCGTTACCGCCAGCATCCACATTAATGTGGGCATCTCTGACCCAGAAATATTGATGCGAGCTTGTCGTCTGATTCGGGTGGAAGCCCCTCTCTATCTTGCCCTGAGTGCGTCTTCCCCCTTCCTCGATGGACAGCCCACGGGTTCCCATTCCAGCCGTTGGGCAGTCTTTCCTAAAACCCCGGCAGAGGTCCCCCTGTTTGAAAGCCACGCTCACTTTATCCGGTGGACTCAAGAGCAGATTGAGGCAGGTACGATGCAAAACGTGCGCCACCTCTGGACATCCGTCCGTCCCAACGGCAACCGACGCCCTTTTGACCTGAATCGGTTGGAATTGAGAATCTGTGACTTGATCGTAGACCCCATTGCCCTACTCTCAGTGATGGCTTTCCTGGAAGCCCGCTTAATTCAGCTACTCGACGATCCCACCCTCGATCCCCTAGAACGCAGTAACTTCCCAGCCGCCAGCAGGGCTGCTGACTTGGTCGCGCTAACCGATGCTAACGAAATCGCTGCTGCCAAATCTAGCCTTGATGCTCAACTGAGGCATTGGCAAGATGGCAGAATGATTTCGGCGCGGGAGTGGATTGAGGAACTTTACCCCGAAGTGTGGGCGATCGCGAAAGCCAACGGTTTCAGTTGCTTCCTCTCTCCGATCAAGAAAATTCTTCGGGAAGGCAATACAGCTATGCAGTGGCTAGAGTTGCACCACAATGGACTTGACAGCCGAGGTGTGATTAGAAATGCTATTCAAGCGATCGCAGAGCAAGAACGGGAACTTGAAGATCGGCTGTGTCAGTTGTTAGTTGCCTAGTTGGTATCAGCTCGTCATCCATTTACAAATCAAAATATCTAATCGATTTCTGGAGGAATCCTGTTATTAATAAAATCTATATATCACCTCTGTCTTTAGGTAGATATACAGATGTCTAAAGCCAAGTTTTTGTATCCAATTTAACGAGTTTTTCATGCTAAGGGTTGTCTTGGTTCATCCCCTCATCCCCCCCAATACGGGCAATATTGCCCGAACCTGTGCTGCCACGGGAACTGAGTTGCATTTAGTAGGACCATTGGGGTTTGAACTTAGCGATCGCTACCTCAAACGAGCGGGGCTAGATTATTGGCCTCACGTTAACCTTCACTACCATGAATCCCTCGAAGCCTTTAACGCCGTTCACCAGCAGCAAGGTGGGCGGTGGATTGGCTTCAGTGTGGCAGGAAAAGTGAGTTATGTTAAGTTCCAGTTTCAGCCAGGTGATTGGATGTTGTTTGGCAGCGAAACCACGGGTCTGCCACCACAAGTGTTAGAAGCCTGTAGTGCTACCGTCCATATTCCCATGACCCAGCCAAAAGTGCGTAGCTTGAATCTTTCGGTCAGTGTTGCTGTTGGTTTATTTGAAGCGCGGCGTCAGTTGGGCTATTGGGAATAAGTTGTTTTCACTGATCGCAGTGATACAAAAGTTTCAAACCCTATATATAGGAGTAGAGTGAGCCTTACTTGCCCTACCCGTAGGACATTTGCATAACTCTTGCCTAGGCACAGACGAGAAGTTTGAGATGGCTTGCTGAGTTTCTCCTCTCCCCCTCTTCCCGTCCTCTACTCAAGGGCGATTGAGATTAACTCTTAGATAGAGTGAGGGAGCATAACTTCCCAGTATTATTACGCGGCACCTAGCGATCGTTTTCTCCTGGCACCCTCGTTGATTTTTCCCGGCAGTTCTCAATACTTTATTTATATATGTATATAAATGTATTGAATCGAGTTGATATCTCATTACCAGGGGTCTCTTACCGGCTGTCCCAGGGTCATTTCCCTCTCGCTAAGAAATTTCCGATGGATAATTCAGCCCTCCAAGATGACTCAGATCGGGGCATAGTGATAAGAAATTTGTATAAAAAATCCGCTACTCAGTCGTCAATTGACTGATAGCTTTTGATCATCCCAAATTACTTCCCAGCAAGCGGTCAAACTCCCCTAGTGGCAAGGAAAACTCCCAATGTATAAGGTTTATTAGGTATAAAGCCGCTAGCAATACTCGAATTCAAGCTGTAAGATTCTACAGTTGTTGTCTGACCCAAGATTAGCGTAAAGTTCCGTCTGAGAATAGTTGATTGCTAAACTAGGCGAGCGCAGATTGTTCTGGAAGTTCGGGAGTTAGCAAATAAACTTGAGTTTTATGTTAATCTCTAGTCTTCTTCCGGAGGAAAGCCTGCTCAGTCCGTATGTTCTATGCAGCAAGCCTTAATAACAGCCGTACTAATATCAACCGTGTCTCTCGTCAGAATTTTTTATCAAAGGAGGCACTTGTTATTACTTCAGAAAGGGTGGCTCGATCGGTTGCCGTTAAGGGCAAAATTTTACCGGGTCAGGTTAACTTGTCTAAATTGAAAAAGCAACTTGTCTAAATTGAAAAAGCAAGGTACTCTTGCCTAAGTATGCTTACTGGCTGTGATTTAGATCACAACCTTGAGGTGAGTTGCCTCATTGACTGGTAAAAAATCATTCAGGAACTGTTAAGCGCTCGTCACACACCAGGAGGTCGTTTTTGAAACGAACATTTACGCAGAAGGTCAAAAAAGTTCCGACCTGTGCAGCTGACTCCTTTGAGGCGTTGTTGAAGCTCTATGCAGGAAAGCATCCGGTCGGCGCTACAATTCCGCTCGATGTGAATAACCGCAGAGCTCGTACCTCTGCTGCCATGATTGGGTTGGCAATCTCAATGGGAACCACGGGATTGCTACTTCCAAGACAAGGTGATGAAGCCTTGGCAGTCGAGCCGATTGCTGCTGAACCAACTCTCCCCAATGCCAACGCTGCATCCGAAGCCAGCGTCACTCCTGCACAAGCAGCAGAGCCAGAAAGAGTTGTCAGCACAAAGCCGCCAGCGCCTGTTAAGCCAAAAGCCGAGGAGAAATCCAAGCGCACTTCACAGCCTGTAGTTGAACATCAGGTGCAGAAAGGGGAGACGCTATGGGAACTATCCAAGACGTATGAGGTAAAGCCAGAGGCCATTTCGGCTTCTAATAAAATCAAGCCGAGCAGAACTCTGCGAGCCGGTCAAAAGCTAAAAATTCCTGCCGTGAACGGTATTGTTCACGAAGTCAAACCGGGTGATACAGTCAAATCGCTATCCGAATCTTATGGTGTGGAGCCGACACAGTTGCGGGCATATGCCCCCTTGTCGGAATCGGGTCAGCTAAAAACAGGTGAATCCGTCACGGTTCCTGGAAACGTCAATAACCTATTAAAGGCAAGACAAGACGTTGCTCTCAACAACTTAAAAGAGCAGAGGAACCGTTTGAATGAAAGTCTGGCGGAGTTGAGGTCTGAGGAGTCTACTAAACACTTAACTGAACTGGCAAAGGCACCAACGGAGGCAACGGCGGATGCTCAATCCGCTAACCCCGTTACACTGCCGCCTGCCGTTCTCAAATCCACTGAGCCACTTGCGACACCCCAACCAGTGGCAACTGCACTGGCTAGTCCAGTGGTTATTCCGGTGCCAACCCCAGAAATGGTTGTCTCACCGAGAGTAAGCCCTTCATCGGCAGGGCAACAGGAGCCAGGTGTGGTCATCCCGGTGCCTACTCCAGAAATTGCCGCTTCACCGACAGTAAGTCCTTCATCGGCAGGGCAACAAGCGCCATTTGTGGTCATCCCGGTGCCTACTCCAGAAATCGCCGCTTCACCGACAGTCAGCCCAAAAGCGGCAGAGCAACAAGCGCCATTTGTTGCCGTTCCAGTGCCTACTCCAGAAATCGCCGCTTCTCCAACAGTCAGCCCGAAAGCGGCAGAGCAGCAAGCGCCATCTCTGGTTATCCCGGTGCCTACTCCAGAAATCGCCGCTTCTCCAACCTTCAGCCCTAAAGCGCCAGTAATTCAAAATATAACGACCGCCCCAGTCAATAATTCGGCAACCGCAGCCAGCCCTCAAGTACCACAGCCAGTGGTAATAGAACCTATAGGGGCAGCATCTACAGCTAACATCTACAAGGTGAAACCCGGAGATACGCTGGATGCGATCGCTCGTCGCTATGGGATGTCTCGCTCACAATTGGCTCAGGTGAATGACCTGAATAATCCAAATCTGTTGAGCATCAACCAACCCCTGAGAATCCCGCAACCTCCCACTGCTGGAGTTGCCAATGCTACCGTGGCATTGCTTCCCAGTATCAACCCCAAATCAAACCCTTCTGCGTTGAGACAAGAGCAGGGTCGTGTGACAACCTCTACGCTTGTGGTACCTACTCCGCTAAGTCAGACTACAGCGGCTGAGCCTACAGGACGGCAGCCTCAACCCCAACCTGTTGTTTCGGCAAGACAGCCAGAATCTATTGCTGTAGAAGGTGCAAAACCCAATCCCACCGTCTTGGCAGATAATAAGCCAAGCCAGTCTGCTGATTCTCAGCAAAATCTCTATGTTGAGAAGTTGAAGGCTGACATCCTTAGACTACGGGAAGAACATCGGCAACAAAGAACAAGTGGTCAATCGAGTAATTCGACCAATATTGCAGTGCCTACTGTAACCACACCCGTTGCCTCCTCCAATAACGCTTCTACGCCATCTACACCGATTCGGGTTAACCCGGAATTTAATCCAAAGCGGCAAAACGAAACCTTGCAAGCTGATCGGGGAAATCCACGACTGCTACAAGAGCCACAATCTTCGATTCCTATTGAAGTGCCGCCACCAGAAACCACCGCTTTAAGCTCACCGCAGGGATTGGTTGCCTCTGCCTCATCACCAACAGGTACCTATAACCCAGCATTGCGGACGCCAGTGGGACAAACAGTTTCTCCTGAACTGCCATCCCTTTCCGCACCGGATATGTACCTGCCAGATAGCCCTACTGAATTCAATGGCTATATTTGGCCGGCGAAGGGTGTTCTGACTTCAGGCTATGGTCGGCGTTGGGGACGGATGCATAGGGGAATTGATATCGCTAACGCGGTAGGTACCCCAATTGTTGCAGCAGCTCCTGGTGTGGTTGTGAGTGCGGGGTGGAATTCCGGTGGATACGGGAATCTGGTAGAAGTGCAACATCCCGATGGCAGTGTGACCCTCTATGCCCACAACAGCCGGATTCTGGTGCGTCGCGGGCAAGTAGTTGAGCAAGGTCAACAACTTTCGGAAATGGGCAGCACTGGCTACAGTACCGGTCCCCACTTACACTTCGAGGTACATCCACCTGGACGTGGAGCGGTCAACCCGATCGCCTATCTACCCAAGCGATCCCGGTCTTAGGGAACAGGTCTACCTGTTTCATTTAAGTTGGGTGGAAGTAAAAAAAACTTCTTACCCAACTTTTAAAAAAGGGTAGCAATTACGGGTTTAAAGTGTTAGGATTATAAAGCTGAAAAAAAATCGGCTCAGTAGCTCAGTGGTTAGAGCAGGGGACTCATAAGCCCAAGGTCGCAGGTTCAAATCCCGCCTGAGCCATTTTAAAAACTTTAATACATTAACTTTTTTAGGGAATATCCATACTTATTGTTTGGGTTCCCTGAATTTTTATCTACAATTTTTATTGCTCCAAATCGGACTTTAACCCCTCGATCGCACTACTATAGAGCGTGACCAAATTCGCCTCATTGATAGGAACTGCATCGTTCTGAGTTGCTACTACGCAAAAGTCTTTCCATCCTTATTGGCCCTCCACCCCATTACCAAAAGACTGGGATGGGATCGAAACGCTCACGGAGAAGTGATACCGAGTTGCGTTCAAACATAGTAGTCCAGACTGACACGGAGACGCTCCGGACGCGGGGACGCTCCAGAAAATGAATGTGCTACGTATGAATGCAACTTGGTATGACGTTATCCTACGGCAAATCAAAGATTATGCCGTAGGCTTCCCAACCGTGCTAGGCACTGCTGCGCTAACACGATTGGACTTTCCTGCTGATTTCGTGATTTTGTTTAGCTCAGGGTTTGAGCACAACTTTAATGCAGTTATCCTGCTTGTGTTTGAAAATTTCGTAGCCCTGCGGTGCTTGCTCTAGCGGCAGACGATGGGTGATCACGAAAGTGGGGTCGAGATCGCCATTTTGGATGTGATCGAGTAATGGGCGCAAGTACCGATGAACGTGCGTTTGTCCCGTTTTCATGGTTAAGGCTTTGTTCACGAAAGGGCCCATCGGCATCTTGTCTATAAAGCCACCGTAAACACCGGGAACAGACACAGTGCCACCCTTACGACATGATAGAATCGCTTGCCGCAACGCATGGGGACGACCGGTTTCTAATCGCACCGCTTGTTTAGCCTTGTCATAAAGTCCTTCTGGTCCCATGCCGTGGGCTTCCATTCCTACTGCATCCATGACTGAATCAGGGCCGCGCCCCCCCGTCATTTCTTTGAGGGCTTCACCTACATCGATTTCTTCAAAGTTCAGGACTTCTGCCTTGCCGTCTTTCGCCATCTGGAGGCGTTCAGAAACACAATCGATCGCGATAACCCGCTCAGCACCCAGCAGATAAGCACTCCGAATGGCGAATTGTCCGACTGGCCCACAGCCCCAGATGGCGACAGTATCACCGGGCTGAATATCACAGTTTTCCGCTGCCATGTATCCGGTAGGGAAGATATCAGTCAGAAATAGGACTTGTTCGTCTGTCAGTCCATCAGGAATCTTGAACAAACCGACATCGGCAAAAGGAACACGGGCATATTCAGCTTGGCCTCCCGCATAGCCACCCAACATATGGGAGTAGCCGAAAATCCCAGCTGGGGAATAACCCATGAGTTTTTCTGCCATCCAAGCGTTGGGGTTGGTGTTATCGCACAGTGACCATAAGTCCCGTTTACAGAAGAAACATCCACCGCAGGAAATAGGAAAGGGAACAACCACGCGATCGCCAATCTTGATATTGTTGACTTCACTGCCTAGTTCAACGACTTCCCCCATAAATTCATGACCCAGGATGTCGCCCTGTTCCACGGTGGGGATGTAGCCGTCATAAAGATGTAAGTCAGAACCACAAATCGCCGTTGATGTGATTTTAACAATGGCATCACGCGGATTAATGATTTTTGGATCGGGTACGGTTTCGACCCCTACTTTATTGTTGCCTTGCCAGCAAACTGCTTTCATTGCTTTTCCTCTGTTGTTTAATTACTATCTGTTATTAGCTATTAGTCATTCGCTATTTCGTTGGCGGCAACATCACTTTTAGATTTATCCCAACTCTTTTATTAGCTACACTTTTCGTTTTTAGTTAAAAGCGAATTACTTCTACTCTTCCAATAGTCAGATTTGTCCAATTTTTTAATGCTTCTAAAGTAAGAGTTATAAGGGAGAATTTTTGTATAGAGAAACACTGAGTTGATTAACAGGGACAGTTGCGTTGCTTTCCACGAATATACCGATCCGAAAGATAATTAGCACCTAAAAAAGGTTATAGAACAGAGTTTTAATCTTCCCTGTGAATTGGGGCGATCGCGAATCTTAGATAAGAACTACACCCAGTTCGCCCGATTTGAGCCAAGAACTTACCAACCTTTGGTTAACATTTCCTACTCTGCACTCAGTTTGTCAAGATTTCCTGACATTTTTTTCTAAAGGACACCTCGTACCTTCCGGATCGGTGGGGAGGAAGGAGCAAAAAAACTAAGTGTAAAGTGTTCTCAATCCCTGCGGGATTGGAGGTGTGAGGATGAAGGTAAATCAAACCAAAACCCTAGTAGACGGACCAACACCGAATGGCGGCGCTTACGCGATCGCTTACTGGCAAGACAAAGACGGAAACCCCACAACCGAATCCGAGGCGCAAAAGGTTAAAGTGGTAGAGTTTGATGCTAATGATCGGGTAATCTTTTTGACTTATGCCAATGCTTGTGCATACGTCAATTAATCTCTCTAAACTTGACTAAGTACCGGGTAAGGAGGACAAAGCAACGTGTTTCGTCCTTACCCAATTTTAGATTTTGGTCAATCTTCCAAACCCACTGCCTCAGTAATGGAAGTTAATCCCCGTTCCTCCAGTTTTTGCAGCAACCCCTCCAAAATCCGCCGCACCATCCAGGGGCCTTCGTAAATCCAGCCGGTGTAGACCTGAATCAGACTCGCACCTGCTGTAATTTTCTCCCAAGCGTCCTCTGCTGTGAAAATACCCCCTACTCCAATAATCGGCAGTTGCCCTTGGGTTTGCTGGTAAATGAAGCGAATCACCTCAGTAGAACGCTGACGCACAGGTGCACCACTAATACCGCCTGATTCTTCAGTTACTGGTTTACCCGTTGCCTGAATCATCTGAGTTTGAAGCATATCGCGACGAATGGTGGTGTTGGTAGCAACAATCCCTGCTAGCTGATAAGTTTGAGCGAGTTTGATCACATCTGCGATCGCTTCCCACTCCAAATCCGGGGCTATCTTGACAAAAATCGATTTTTGTGATTTGTTTGCTTGTTGAAGTACCTCCAAAATGGAACTGAGTTGAGCTGCATCTTGGAGCGATCGCAATCCTGGTGTATTCGGTGAACTTACATTCACGACAAAGTAATCCCCCAAATCCTTCAGTTGGCGAAAACTTCCCAAGTAGTCAGCCGCCGCCGCTTCTAGGGGTGTTACCTTAGATTTACCGAGATTGATACCAATGGGAATGGGCATAGGTTGAAGATTGGTAGAGACGTGCCGGCGGAACGTCTGTACAACGTCAGAACGTTGGTTTGTCTGTTCAGCCTGTGACTTGCTAACCTTCAATCCCTCTTCTAATCGTCGCGCCAAAGCCTCGGCACCGCGATTGTTAAATCCCATACGGTTGAGGACAGCTTGGTCTTTGAGCAAGCGAAACAGTCGAGGACGGGGGTTTCCGGGCTGGGGATGCAGTGTTACTGTACCCAATTCGGCAAAGCCAAAGCCAAAGCGATCCCAAAGCCTAGCAGCAACGCCATCTTTATCAAACCCAGCTGCCAAACCCAAAGGATTGGGAAATTGCAGGCCCCAGAGGGTTTGCTCCAGTGCAGCATTCCTCAAACAAAACGTTTGCTGCATCCGGGTTTGCATCCATTGGCTAAGCGAGCGATCGCAATTATGATCCAGCCAACTTAAAAGCTGCATCACCTGTTGATGCGATGTTTCTGGATCTGCTTTCAAAACAGAGAATAAAATCGGACGAATACTAGATTTATAAATATCCATAGGAGTAAGAATAAAAAGGTTAAACCACAAAGGACTAAGGATAAAAGCACGTTAGGCATCCTGAGCTGTGTTCACAACTCGCGTCATGAAAATCCCACGCCCGACGCTTACGGCAATGGCTACGCCGAACAACGTTCTAACCTTCTAACCTGTAATCCATTTTCAAGTCGGAAGCGTTAATTGAGGTTGACTGACAACTTGAAGCCAGCTCAACATAGGGAACTTAACGAATACTCTGAATCTTTCCATCCTTTATCCTTGCTACTTAAGCCTTCCTGCGAAATCCCCAATCTTTGCTTCTTGGATGATACAAGGATTATTGGCAATACTCATCCTACGCTCTTGAAGGGTTTTAAAAATCATGAGTCAGCAAAATCTACAGCCCTCCAACGACGACAAACTCGTTGCTTTGGGTCGAACCCTTCAAACGTTAAGAGAAGAGGAGAATGCTGACGTTCTCATTGAAACGACCCTCGATTATCTCACCCAAGAGTTTAACTACCGCTTAATTTGGATTGGTCTTTATGATCGCCTAGAACACCGCTTATGTGGCAAAGGGGGTATTACTCCAACTGGAGACACGACCTTTCTTAAGCAGTGGTTCAACCTCAATCCGGGCGACTTACTAGAGCAGGTGGTGATTCAGCAGCGACCCATCGGTGTTCCTGATTTGCGGCAAGAAATTCGTGCAGGAGAATGGCGTCGGGCGGCTCAAGATTTTGGCATTCAGGGCACGCTGCTGTTCCCTTTACGTTGCAAAGACCGATGCTTCGGAGTGGCTTTGTTGGGTTCACAACTGTGGGGCGTATCCCCTCGCCCTGCGGAAAAAGCACAGTTGTCGTTGCTTCTAGGGGGATTAGCCTCCGCCCTGTATCAAATCGAATTGGAGTGGCAGCGCTCTTCTCTGAAAAATCCTGATCGACCCCTATTCCAAGTACTCGACGAACTGATGCAAGTTCCCACAGTGGAACAGCGTCTCGAGGCAGTGGTAAAGATGACCCAGCAATTTATTGCCCCCACCCGGACTAATCTTTACTGGTATTTTCCAGAAGGGCGCTACTTCTGGCAACGCCTGGGCAATCGACAAACCGTTTTGAGATTAGGAAACGCCAGAAACAGTGCTCCGGGTTTAACAGTTGCTGAAGTCAGCGACTTCTATCAGGCACTGGTTGCTGGCCAGCTAGTTGCCATTGGGGCGGGTCGAAGTCTACTTAAATCTAGCAGTACGGAGCGTTTGCTAGGGCGATTGAGAGCTCGTTCCCTGCTGGCTGCCCCCATTTTAGTGCAGGGGCAACTTTTGGGGTTTTTGGCGGTAGAAGACAGCGAAGCTCGGATTTGGGATGAAACAGAAAGCAACTACATTCGTGCCACCGCTCAATTGGTGAGGCTAATCGTAGAGAATGAAGAACTTGAAATAACGCTGCGGGAAACTCAAAAAAATGCTCATTTTGCCGCCGAGATTGCTCAAGCGATTTCCCATAGCAATAACATCAATGCAGCGCTGAAAGACTGTGCCAAACTGCTATGCACGCGGCTTGATGCCGATCGCTTTTTAGTGCTGCAAGAAGAAGACAACGGTCAGTTCACCCTTGTCTTCGGGACACAACCTTTAAGCCGACGCCCCTTAAGCCGTTCTCTTCCCGCTCTTTCCCCTCATGACCGACAGTGGATTTTCGAGAGTACTGAAGCTGTGACGATTGAAGACCTAGATACCGATTTACGGGTGTTTCAATGGCATGACATCTTAAAATATGTTGGAGTGCGATCGGCTTTGCTAGTGCCCCTTGGACAATCCCTTTGGCTGGGTCAGACTCCTCGTGGGAACTACGAGAATTCAGAGTTTTCCAAAAGTTCTTTCTTACTGATCATCGCTCAATCGGCACCTCGAACTTGGAGCCGCACCCAACGGGAATTGGCAAATATTGTTGCCCAGCAATTCAATCTTTTGCTGCTGCTAGAAAGTCATACAGAGAGCGCTAAACAATCATTTCTCGCCCACCAAGCGATTCAAACGGGCTTATCCACTCTTTTCCAAGCCCCCCTAGACCCGGCTCAGTTAGAACACATTTGGTTAAACTATGTAGCGACATTGCTGGAATGTCCCCTAGCAGCGCTGATCGCTTGGACACCCGAAAGTGAAACAGCAACCGTAGCATCGGCGGTTATTGCTGACCCCTC
>JBFLZA010000119.1:0-16429 GCA_040756535.1 Cyanobacteriota bacterium | reverse complement strand
TGCCCTCAGCCATGAAGACTCTGTGGTTCGGCGGTTTTTTGTTCGGCGGAGTGCGGTTAAGGCTCTGAGTGAAATTGGCTCAGAAGCTAATGTACATTCTCCACCTCAGTGACCTCCACTTCGGCACTACCGCCGACGCTAACAATTGGTCTAACCAACTCATAAAAGACCTACACCAAGAACTCAAAATCCCTCACCTAGACGCCCTCATCCTCTCCGGCGACATCGCCAACTACTCGATTGAAGCAGAATACAACGCCGCTAAAGAATTCATAAACGAACTGTCCAGTCATTTCCAAATCAAGCGCCCCAATATTATCCTCAAAAGAACTCGTAACTGGCTATCCTTGGCAGTACAACCTGCTGAAACTTGAAGACAACCAACTCACCGTCTACACCCGCCGCCGTGAAGAACTCAATGGTGCCTGGAAACCCGATGCACGTTGGCTTCAGGGTGCGGGGAAAGCACCGTTGGATTATTATGCGATCGCATTATTGTAGGGGCGGGTTTAGCGATAAAACTCGTAAATACACTGGCAACTTACAAACAAAACCCGCCCTCCCCAGGAATAACTGTTGTTGAATCAACATGTTTTAGGGGTGAGTTAGTTAACCAGGCAGGAGTGCAGGGCGGGTTTTGAATCAAATTTTTCAGTCAGATACGAGAGTTATCGCTAAACCCGCCCCTACAGAGTGATTGGCAAATCCATGACAGGATGATCGAAAAATCCATGTCAGTGTGATCGCATCACCCGATCGCACATTCAGGAGGTACAATGCGATCGCACTCCCTTCTCCTCAACCCACTAGCGAGCTCCAACGCCTGAACCGATGCTATAGCGTCAATCCTAAGCGGGATCAATTTGAGGTTTTGTTACATCTAACCCCTAACCCGCCTAATTGTTCATACAAATCGGTTAAAATATTCCTTATAAATTAATAGATAAATTTAGTTGATTCTATAATATATCTTATTCTCTTCAAATTTAGTTTTGTAAATAAATTTAGAGTAACTTCAACTTTTCTGCTTGCCATCAAATTCATAAATGTGTGATGAAGTAGAAAGTTTGAACAGCACGAGAAGTAGAGTTCAACTCGTGCTAGCTAGACGTTGATGAGAATTGAGACAATGAAAAAAACCCTCTTCCTTTGGGTTTTCTTACTCCTGGTAATGGTTACCTTAACTAGCTGTGGCTTCAGAAAGCCTGAAGCAGGTATCACAGTTACCTTGAGTGGTTGGCAAAGTAGCCCTAACGAGAAGCAACAGCTAGAACAAGTTTTAAATCAATTTGAAGCCCAACATCCCAATATTAAGGTCAAACATGAAGTTATCAATGACCAATATATGGATGTGATTAAAACTCGATTAATTGGTGACGCCGCACCCGATGTATTTTACTTGGATGCCTTTGAAGCACCGTTGCTGATGAAATATGAGGTACTAGAACCGCTTGATGCTTATATCACTCCTGATTTCGATCTAGAAGATTTCGAGCCAGCTTTGCTCAATGCATTCCAACTCAATAATCACACCTACGGCTTACCCAAAGATTTCTCCACCTTAGCTCTATTTTATAACAAAAAAGCCTTCCAACAAGCAGGGCTAACAGAACCGCCTCAAACTTGGGAAGAGTTAGGGGAATATTCCCAAAAACTGACAATCGATAAAAACCGCGATCGCAGAAAAGAACAATACGGATTTGGAATTTCTCCAGAACTTTCCCGGCAATACTTTATGCTGAAAGCCTTTGGAGGTCGTTTAGTTGACCAAAATGGAAATCCTGCCTTTGCGACTTCAGAAAGCCTCAAAGGGTTGCAATTAATTATTGACCAGTATCGCAAAGATCGAACCTCTGCTCAACCTTCAGATATCGGTGCTAGTTCAGGTAGCGAAATGCTCGGCCAAGAAAAAGCCGCAATGGTACTTGAAGGCCCGTGGGCAATTCCTTACTTACAAGAAACCTTTCCCAAACTTGAATTTGCCACCGCAGAAGTTCCAACCGTTAACGGTGAAAAAGGCACAATGGCTTATACCGTAGCTTATGTAATGAATAAAAAAACCAAGCATAAAGATGCCGCTTGGCAACTTATTTCTTATTTAACTAGTAAAGAAGGGATGAAAGCTTGGGCAAAAGACGGTCTTGTCCTCCCGTCCCGGAAATCTGTTTTACAAGAACTCGGCTATGTGAATAATCCTCTCTATGTTCCCTTTGTCGAGGGAGCAGATTACGCAACAATTTGGCAAGTCGGAGAAAACTTACCCATCATTTCAACTCACTTCAATAATCAGTTTATTAGTGCTTTAATTGGTGAACAGTCCTTACGCAGCGCCATGAGAAAAGCGCAACAAGCAGCCAATAAAGAAATTCAATCGGCTAGATAAGGAATAAGTTAGCCAAAAGAGGGAATCAATCATGAGAGTCGTTTGGAAAAAGCAAAGTGTTCGGGAAGCCTTATCGGGATACTCCTTCATGGCTCCAACGATTTTAGTGATGGGTACCTTTGTGATTTTGCCAATTTTGTATGCTTTCTTTCTATCCTTGAACAAGGTACGCATCCTGGGGGAGTTGAGCTATCGATTTAGCGGCTTGAGAAACTTCAGCAGAATGACATCGGATGAACGAGTCTGGATTGCGTTAAAAAATACTGCTGAGTATGTAAGCATTGTTGTTCCCATTCAAACGCTCTTAGCTCTAGCTTTAGCCTTAATCCTCAATTCCAGTATTAAAGGTAAAAATGGCTTTCGGATTATCTTTTTTCTTCCCACTGTCACCTCCTCGGCAGTTTTAACATTAATTTTCATGTGGATTTATAACTCCAATGGCTTACTGAATAATTTCTTAGCATTTTTTGGGTTACCCACTTACAACTGGATTGGCGACCCATCCGTTGCCCTCAAAGCCATTATGATTATGAATATTTGGTCAACGGCACCCTTTTTTATGGTCATTTACTTGGCTGCATTGCAGGATATTCCAGAGTCACTATATGAAGCGGCCACAATTGATGGAGCTAACAAATTCGACCAGTTTGTCTCTATTACCTTGCCGTTACTCAAACCCGTCACGTTTTTTATTGTTGTGATGGGTATCATTGGGACATTCCAGTTATTTGACCAATCATATATTTTTTCGGCAGGTTCAGGTGGCCCGAATAACTCAACCCTAACCGTTGTACTCCTGATTTATCAGTATGCGTTTAAGAGCCTAGATATGGGTTATGCCGCTGCATTAGCCTTGATGTTAGCGGGTGTGATTATGGTGACAACGCTAATCCAGCGTTATTTCTTCAAAGAAGAGAACTAAACAAGAATAGGTATGCAAATAAAATCATTGAATTGGGCCAAACTATTGCTGTATACCGTACTAATTTTGTACGCCATAATTACGTTTATCCCTTTTGCCTGGGCGCTTTCTGCCTCCTTCAAGCCCCTTGCCGATATTATCGCCGGAGGAATGGATTTTATTCCTCGAAACTTTACTTGGGATAATTACAAAACCATTTTTTTTCAAGAACCCCTGTTTGGACGGTGGTTACTCAATAGTATTGTTGTGGCTATTTTTATTACGGGATTTAATCTTTTATTCAATTCAATGGCGGGTTATGCCTTGGCACGAATCCCGTTTACAGGGAAAAGTTTTTTGTTTTTTATCATTTTAGCCGTATTAATGGTTCCCGGTCAAATTACCTTAATTCCTAGCTATTTGATTTTAAAAAATTTGGGGTGGCTGAATTCTTACCAAGGGTTAATTGTCCCTAATGTGGTTAATGCTACCTTTATTTTTATGATGCGGCAATTTTTTATCAATTTCCCGAAGGAGCTAGAGGAAGCAGCTGCTTTAGATGGATTGAGCCGTTGGGAAACGTTTTTAACAATCGTATTACCTCTGGCTAAACCCGCTTTGGCTGCCCAAGCGATTTTTATTTTTATGGGGGCTTGGAACAATTTCTTGATGCCGTTAATTATTTTGTCTGACCCGGAAATGTTTACTCTTCCTTTGGGTTTAAATACCTTTAAGGGTCAATATATTAGTTATTGGAATTATATTATGGCAGCTTCTATGGTTTTGACGTTGCCTGCTTTGGCAATTTATGCGTTTTTCAACCGTTACTTTATTCAAGGAGTGACGTTTACGGGAAGTAAGGAGTAAGGAGAATGGGGAATTGTTAGCTAGATGTGAGGGGGTAAGAACACACTAAGGCTAAAAGCAGCTTTTCAGCTTTTGTAGGTAGTGCCCACCCTACAGTTATTAATCCTTACATCCTTCATTGCTTAAAAAAACTTTACGATAGAGGCAGATTGGGATAGGATAAGGCTGCTAAAGGGCAAAGCTCATTCCAATAGCTGAGGTTGCACGATTAACAATCTGTAAAAATTGACCGCACAAGCGATCGCGTTTGAGTGGAAGAGAAATTCTGGGATTAGGAGGCAGTTGAGTTGAACACAATTCCTAAGCGGCGCATCACTGTTTCCTGGGTTAACTTGGCTGCAGTTGTCACGATTGGCTTTCTGCTAGTGCTCATGTGGCAGTTACGGGGCTTGCTCGTTACCCTGATGATTGCGGTGGTCATTGCAGCGACGCTTGCCCCCATGATCGATAGTGCTGAAAAACTGCGAATTCCCCGATGGTTAGCGGTGATACTGACCTATCTCGGCTTAATCGGAATTTTGAGCGGCGCAGGACTGGTGATTGGCCCTACTGTCGTCCAGCAAATTCAGCGACTAATCCAGAGACTACCAACATTTGTGGAGGTTTTGGCCTCGCTGGTTGAAAATTTGGCAATGCGTCTGGGGATAACTGATTTGACATCGATTAATCCCATCAGTGAGCTATTTGACACTCAGGCGCTTACGAGTTGGGTGATTCGTACCAGTCAGCAGTTGCTGGTGCGTTCTTACGATGTAACCAGAGGTATTCTGAGTGGTTTGTTTACTCTGATTCTCGCTTTGTTAATTTCCGGGTATATGCTAGCGGGTTCTAAGACCTTGATTCAAGGTTTGGTCAATTTATTTCCCTACCCTTGGAATGAGCGACTAGAGGCACAATTCATGCCCGTCAGCAAGCGGATGGGAGGCTACATTCAAGGGCGAGTCTTGGTTTCCTCGATCTTAGGCATTGCCATTTCCATTAGTTTGAGCATTTTGGGTCTTTCGGAGTTTGCTGTCGGATTAGGCGTGATTGCTGGCTTTACGAATTTGATTCCTTTTGTTGGCCCCATTCTAGGAGCAATTCCGGCTTTAGTGGTAGCCATCACTCAAGGAGGGCTGACGTTCTTCTGGGTACTGCTGTTGTTTGCGATCATCCAAAATGTGGAAACCTACGTCCTTGACCCTTTGCTAGTGGGGTCTTCTGTCAACGTTCACCCCTTGTATCAACTTTTGGCCGTACTGGGAGGAACGCAGGTTTTAGGTCTGATTGGAGCGTTGATTGTCCCGCCTTGGGTAGCTGGCGCGGCAGTGGTGTTAGAAAATCTTTACTTGAAACCCAAGCAGATAGCAGAACAGCAAGAGGCGGCAAGAGTTCCACTTGCCACTGCTGAAACCTCAAATTCTTTACCCGTGAATCGCTCTTAATTGTTCATTGTTCACTGCTCCTTGAAGAATCGAAAATTTGCTATGAACGATGGACTATGAACCATAAACGACTAACCCCTAACGACTAACTTTTTTCGTATGAATCGCTTCTTACGCTTCCCGTCTCTAGTCACTCTAGTTATCCGGATGGCTGCGGTGGCGGTTGCCATCGTGTATTTAGTCTCCATTCCCCCAGTTTTAGCTCAGGAGAAAGAGCCTCCCACTGCTTCTATCATTCTTGATGGACGCAAACTTTTTGAAATTAGCCAGTCCGGACGATATAGCGCTGAGGAACGCGCCTTAGATGCCAATCGCGTCCTCCAGCAGAAAGTGAAAAATGCCAATCCACCCTTGCAGGTGAAGATCGAGGAAAGTCAAAATTTACCCGTAATTAAGGTAGATGGCGCTCATTTACTGACCGTTACCCAGGAAGATGCTCCACCCGGACGTTCAGCAAAGGAACAAGCTGAAATTTGGGCAGGACGTTTGGAAAGGGCAATTAAGGAGGCACAAGAACAGCGAAGTCCCGCCTATCTTCGCAAGGCTATTTTACTTTCCATTGGGGATATTTTATTGGCGATCGCATTGAGTTACGGGTTGAATTTGCTTTGGCATCGTTGGCTAGAACCCAAGCTGGCTCGAGAGATGAGAGAGGCAGACGATTCTCGTCTACGCTTCAGTGCTGCCGTGGGAATGAAGATTATCCTCACGGGTATCCGGCTAGCTATTGTGCTGTTCACAGTCCTTTACATCACGAATTTGTTTCCCCAAACACGGGAACTGAGCCGCAGAATTGCTAGTACCATTATTGGCAGTTTGGTGTGGAAACTGATTCCCTTAGGAGACTCTTCCTACTCAGTCTTGCAATTATTTGTTTTGATTGGACTGTTTACAGGGGTGGTGTTTCTAGCCGGAACGGTCAAGAAGATTTTGCGATCGCGCGTCCTCAATTTTACTGGATTGAGCCGTGCAGCACAAGAAACCATTGCCCAAGTTGCCACCTACGGTATGATTTTCCTCGGTACTCTGGTGGTACTGCAACTGTGGGGACTTGACCTCAGTTCTCTAACCATCTTTGCCGGTGTCTTGGGTGTGGGTATCGGCTTGGGATTGCAGGGAATTGCCAAGGAATTTATCAGTGGGTTGGTGCTGATTTTTGAGCGTCCGATTCGTGTGGGCGATTTTGTTAATGTTGGTGAACTGATGGGAACGGTCGAGCGTATCAGCGTCCGCAGCACGGAAATTCGGACCTTGGATGAACTCTCTATCATTATTCCCAATTCCCGCTTTCTCGAAGCGGAAGTCGTCAACTGGACTCATCACAGTCCCGTGTCACGGTTAAAAGTGCCAGTGGGTGTCGCTTATGGCTCGAACTTGAGTGTAGTGCGTAGCGCTCTGATTGATGCCGCCAAAGAACATTCCGATGTACTTTCTGAACCCGCTCCCAGAGTATTCTTTCAAGGATTTGGCGATAACTCTCTGAATTTTGATTTATTAATTTGGATTGCCGAACCCCACAAGCAGTTCCGCATTAAGAGTGACCTCTACTTCCGCATTGAAGCCATTTTTCGTCACCGCAAGGTGGAAATTCCCTTTCCTCAGCGAGACCTCCACGTCCGCTCTGGCAGCTTACCCTTAGACGTGCCTCCCCACCTCACAGAATCTTTAGCTCAACTTTCGCAAAGTTTGGCTAAATGGCTAGAACATCAAGCAAAAGTTGAGAATCAGGACGGTCGCGATCGTAACGGTAGGTCCGATAAAGAACAGTATCGCCAACACTGATCAAGCTGCCCTTGCTTATACTTGCATAGCGTGAGGAAGGGGAAAAGGGGGAAAGGGAAAGGGGAAAAGGGGAAAGCGACTTTCATCGCTGGCGTCAGCATGATTTCGCTTACGGTTGGTTGACAACGCAAGAGAACAGTTTAGGAAAGAAGCGATCGCTACAACAAGTAGAATTTAACCTAACTTTGGTCAAAATACTGCGACATCATTTCCCGGATGCGATCATAGTCTGGCAACCAGTAACTGGCCTCATTCCGCCCATACCGATTAACCTCACCGGGTACTGTGAGCATTTGCACATTAGAGCGGTCTATTTTTACAGCGAAACCCACCAGAGCGAGTAACTCCTCAACACTTAAGTTGCTATCGAGGTTTGATTGAACCACATTAAGGATTTGGGGAAATCGAGCTACAGTTGCAGGAGTAAGAGCCTGTTCCATCAATGCACGCATCACCATTTGCTGCCGCTCAATCCGACCAATATCTCCATTTCCGTCATGACGAAAACGCAGCAACTGTAGGGTCTGATTGCCATTCAGGTGTTGTCTGCCCTTCTTCAGGTTGATATACAGGTGCTGAGAGTCGTCCTGATACTTCATATCCTTAGGAACATCAACGGTAACACCACCTAAAGCATTCATCAGTTTTTCGACGCCCTCAACGTTCACTCGGACATACCGGTCAATCTGCACGCCATTGAGTAGCTGACTCACCAACCTGGCGCTAGCAGCTGGACCCCCTTTAACATTGGCAGAATTAATCTTAATTACGCCAAACCTCTCCATTTCAACACGGGTATCGCGAGGAATCGAGAGAGCCGTCATCTTCTTTGTTTCGGGGTCAAACCGCACTAAAAGCATCACGTCCGATAAGCCGTCGAAGGAGTTAACCTGGGCTTCATAACCTAGATCTTGGCTTTCTGGGGCAGCATCGGGAACGTCTTTTGTCAGAACGCTCATTCCCATCACTAAGATATTGACAGTCCGAGTTAACTCTGGCAGTCGCAGATTGCTACGAGTGAGACTGCCCCCTTTGTTGAAGATTGCGGCTTCCTCTGGAGCTAAATACTGTTGCAGCAGAGGTGTCGAGGAAAATGATAAGGCTAACAGCGCTCCTACCGTTGCCGACAGCATTGCTACTCCAGATAAGCCAAAACCCAGCCAGAACCAATTTCGAGGATGAGACAGTTTTGGCGATCGAGAGCGTTTTTGGTCAATCTTACTGCTTATCACAAATCTTCTCACACACAACAACTAGTATTTCGGTTTTAACCCGATATTTCATGAATTCAGACTAGTAGGCGCAATAGGATGGACGAAATCTAAACACTACTGTGCCCTTCTGTACTATTCCACTGCTCCCATAGCAGAGCAGGAATGAATTGCAATTCTCTACACGGAAAGATTTTAGGGGTGAACTTTGGAGGGAAAGTAGCGCTCAAAGGGCTTGTGATTGGGTGAACGTAAAGTTATTCAACATTTGCTTGCATCAAAAAATCTATTTTCTGTAACATTAGCTACAGAAATAAATTTTAGTTTTTTAACGATACCAATCGCTTGCGTTTGCTTTCGCAGAATGTGACATCAACCTGTGGAGTGTTCGCACTTCCAAGTTGAAGCTTACGCATGAGCAGAAGATAGCTTAAGGAAATAAATCGATGAAACTTGATGCTCACCAACCAGGAGTCAATCTACCCCTACGCCTGAATTATCAGAATTGGTCTGGTAAGCCAGAATACGGTACTACTGAGCCAGAATTCCAGGCTTCAACATGGGTACAGCTACAAGCCCCCCCCAGTCCCTACAGTCAAGATGAAGCCTTGCTCTTGTGCCAGCACACTGACAACGAATGGCTCGCTTGGGTTCCGGACTATGGTGAGATAGTTCTCCAGCGTTATCAGTTTAGTGCGATGGGATGATTTAACAATGCGTAATTCGTAATTGAAATTCAGATGGGGATTTAAACCCCAACTGAATATAAGCAACTTGTAGAGACGCCCTGCCAGGGTGTCTCTACGGGGGAATCTGACCCGTCTTTAATTACGAATTACGTAGCTTGCTAACGCGAGAGCGAGTATTCATAACTACAAATTAGGCATCATGGCTTTGGCTTTGCGCTCCCTGTGTATCAATTTGTAAGACTTTCTCCTGAGGGGTCACTCCCTGAGCCTTCCAAGCCTCTGCCATTGCTATAGCCACCGCAGAAGCTCGTGCTACATCGACTAGCGCAATCAGTGTTGGGCCAGCACCACTGATAACCATTCCGTAAGCTCCAGCCTCCACAGCAGCTGAGTTGACGGCATCATAGCCGGGAATCAATGCTTTCCGATAAGGCTGATGTAACTTGTCTTGCAAAGCCGTTCGCAACCAGTCTCCGTGTCCTGTTTCTAACCCTCGCAACAGCAAACCGAGATGAGCGATATTAAAAATTGCCGTCTCGCGACTGACTTCAGTGGGTAAAACACTCCGCGCTTGTCGGGTTGAAAGTTCAAAATCGGGAATGACGACGACGGGGACAATCTCGCTATGCCAGGGAATCTCACAAATTTCCCAGGTTTTTACACCCTCCTCCCCCGTGGCTGCCAGACGACACCCTCCTAGTAGTGCGGGAACGACATTATCCGGGTGTCCTTCCATAGCGATCGCTAATTTCATCACCTCTACTGTATCGAGAGGTTT
Organism: Cyanobacteriota bacterium; assembly: GCA_040756535.1. GTDB lineage: Bacteria > Cyanobacteriota > Cyanobacteriia > Cyanobacteriales > Coleofasciculaceae > JBFLZA01. Next base: position 6,394 of record JBFLZA010000119.1, on the reverse strand, counting down.
CCCCGCCCGTTGGTTCGCTCCCACAAGTCCACCCACAATTGCCGTGGCTGAACTACCAAGCCCCCTCGCCAAGGGTACGCCCAGATTAATCTCTATCTTCACGGGTGGCGGTATCTGCCCTATGTGCTGGTAAAACTTGCAGAAAGCTTGGTAGGCAAGGTTCTCAGCACTGGTATCAACGCGATCGGCTTCTGCACCCGTAACTGCAATTCTGACTGATGGCTCAGCGTCTGAATTCAGGTGAGTGAATTTGAACTGATTGTATAGTGTTAAAGCAGCTCCGATGCAGTCAAAACCTGGTCCTAGATTAGCCGTTGTGGCAGGAACAGTAACAGTAACGCTGGAAATAACAGACATCCGCAATCCCCGAAATTAATCATTTTCCCTATTGGCACAAGCCTTATTATGGTTGATTTGTGTGCAACCATTCGTTCAAAGCATCAAATAAGGAAAGTGAATCGGTAGAATTGGGCAGCTTGGAAAACGAGGGCAGACTCTCCGGCTATCCTTAGCAGTAATTGTGGCATATCATTTGCAAGCCCGATTATCTCGTAGGGAATCGCATCGCGGTGGGGTTGTATTGGTTCAGAAGGCTGCTCTGAAAAAGCTGAACGTAAAGCTAATGCCTGAACAAGCTCTACATGAGCCTGGTGAATTGTAGGGCTTTTCTTTTTAGAAGTCTTACCTGTTTCGGTCATTCCCACAAAAAGACCATAAACAGCAAGAAGAGAAATCAGATGTAAAACCTCAACAGAGCTAATCTTCTCTAACAGCTTTTCTAGAGATTCCTTGAATTCTTTTTCATGCGATCGTCCAGCTTCAACCAGTATCTCAGCCACAACCTCTTGAGGAAGACCAGAAAAAGGATTGTTAAGCTGTGTGAACACTAAGCCAGTTGAATCCTTGCGAGATTTTCTTTGGTTTCTCTTATTACGTTTATTGCGTTTGTTTTTCGATATTCGTGCAAGAAACAGGACAGTGTACTGGAGATTCGATTCATTCGTCAGATGGTTTATCTGCAATTGTGACTAAACCGGACTTAGTTGGATGCTTAAACTGACGATGGCTGCCCCTAGTTCTTGCCAATACCAGCCATCCTCTTCTATTAGCTTAATCACTTCTCTAACTTCCATGCTGACCCTTTAGCACCATTGCTGGGTAATGGGGTAGATGGGTGGATGGCTTGGATAGAATAATCGGTAGTCCTTTTCCTTGTCTGCCATGCCGCTCAAAGACTTAGAGCCTCAACTGCTAGCACTCTCTGACGACGAAAAAGCTCAAGTCGTTCAACTCCTATCCCAAGGTAAAATTATCCTGGGGCGCGGTATTGAAAAAACGCCCGGTGTTTGTGGTGGTAGTGCCTGCATTGCTGGAACCCGTATTACCGTTTGGGGACTTGTAGAAGCTCGTCGCCTTGGATATAGCGAAGCTGACTTACTCACGAGCTATCCCTCGCTCTCGGCTACTGATATTGCAAACGCCTGGGCATACGCCGAAGCCTTCCCCGACGAAATCGAAACAGAAATCCAGGAAAACGATGAAGTGATGCATGAGGATGTGTAGCGCATGGCGCGTCTCTACGCCGATGAGCAATACCCCTATCCGGTTGTAGAGTTCCTGCGGCTTTTGGGGCACGATGTTTTAACGGTTCAAGAAGCAGGCAGAGCAAATCAGAAAATTCCTGACTCGGATGTGTTAGCGTTCGCAACTAGCGACAACCGGGCTGTCATTACCCAGAACCGTAAAGATTTCGTTCGGCTGCACCGCATACAGCCAGCTCATGCTGGCATTATCGCGTGTACAAATGATCGCGATTGGGAGGCGCTGGCTAACCGAATCCACACGGCCCTTACAGCAGAAGAACCTTTGCAAGGCAAACTCATTCGCGTTGTGCGTCCAGCTCAGTCACCATAAAGTCAGGCAAGTTACAACGAAGCGATCGCTGCCAGCAATTGCAGCTTTGGCTGTGTAGGGCTTGTTAGCTTGCTGGCAAGTCAGATTACGCTACGCTATAGCTACTGCAACTAATAAGGCTCTGGAGCTAGGACGCGACGAGGTGATTTATGGCTACTCTAGCAATCAAAATTCCTCGTATTACCCATGAAAAGTTTTGGGAAATTTGCCAAGCCAACAAAGACTTGCGGCTAGAATTAACTGCCGATGGGGAAGTCATTGCGATGTCGCCCACTCACTCCTGGACAGGAAAACAAAATTCTGGATTAACAGCACAGTTATGGAATTGGAACGACAGCCTAGAATTAGGTGTTGTTTTCGACTCCTCTACAGGTTTCACTTTACCGAATGGTGCAGTGCGATCGCCTGATGCTGCCTGGGTTGTGAACGAACGCTGGGACAGTCTTACCCAAGAGCAGCAACGCTACGAGTTTTCACCGATTGCTCCTGATTTTGTTGTGGAGTTGCGTTCTAGTAGCGATGATTTAGAAAATCTGCAAGCTAAAATGCAAGAGTACATGGATAATGGAGTAAAGCTGGGATGGCTGATTGATCCAAAACAACGGAGAGTAGAGATTTATCGGATAGGTCAGCCCACGGAGATTGTAGAATCACCCACATTGCTTTCAGGCGAAGATTTACTTCCTGGATTTGAATTGAAACTTAACAAGGTTTGGGGCTAAATTTCAAATGGGCGATACTGGACTCGAACCAGTGACCCCTTCCGTGTGAAGGAAGTGCGCTACCACTGTGCTAATCGCCCGCGACTACTGAATATAGCACAAAGTAGCGGCTTTTGTCATTGCGATCGCAGTCCGTTGCCAGCAAAAACGGGTGCTTTGGCTTGCACCCGCTGGCATTTGGTGTGTGAGGAACTGTAGTCTATCTGAACTTTGGAATTTGATGTCTTCATCATAGGAGTTCACAGCTATGAACCACATGAGGAGAAAGTCATGAGTTTAAGTGTGACTTTTGTCATGGGCGATCGCTGGCGTTAGCGCGGCTTTAGCTGGGGATCTACCTAAATGGAGAGATGAACCAGACATCAAGAGAAATCTAAGATGCTAGTGATTTCCAAGCCTCTGAGTACTTTCTTCTACTGGTGATACCATGCTAAAACTGATTTGGTGTTTGACTAAGCCGCTGCGCGTTCTTGCAGGATTGGTATTTATCTTACTCGGTACCATTCCTACCCTTCTAATTCCGGGGCTTGGGCTATTCCTCGGTCTACCCTTCCTTTTGATAGGCGGATGCTTGGTGCTGAGCTGATAAACTGCCTAAACCCACCCAACAACACTTCTGATTTGTGAAACAGCCAGCTCTCGATCAATGTGAGCCTTAGCTTTGATCACAGCTGTATCCGGTTGCTTGTACCAACGCTGCGATCGCAAGCAGAATCCACTGGCTGTAATAGCTTCCCATGTGTAACGAGTGCGGTCAACGACTAGCCAAAGCTCGTGCTGGCGGTAAGTCTCTTGTGGGAATTTTAGGATGCCGATCTCAGCCAGGACGCTCAGTTTCATCCGCGATCGCTCCAGGCGCTTCATGAGTTCGAGAAAGCAGTAGGCAGCTCTCTTTGCATCGTCATGGCTGGGATAACGGTAGCGATCGCGAGGCTCAAACTTGAAGTCACGCCCACACAACAGGAACCGGAATTTGCCAGCGGAATCCTCCACAAAGCTGACTTGCCATTGAGTTTTTGGGTATTGGACGCTGAAGCCTTGGGGCTGGATTGTTACTGCTGCGGTCATGTGGTCTTGGTTCTGTGGTTTGAGCGTTCATCATCTTAGCCTTCTTCAGTGCCACTTTTCCTGCGATCGCCCGACAACTGCCCACAACCGCTGGCAATGGCAGGACTGTTGCTGTGCGATCGCTGACGATAAGTCGAGTGTCACAACTGCTCAGAGGGGTGGATTGATGACAGGGGAAGATTAAAAGGGCGATCCCGTCAAAAGACATTTAGCCAGTGGTAGTCCGAGTGACACAGCATCTGCTGCTAAACTCAAAACTGCTTGAGCCTTCGGGGGAAGGCTATTCCACCATTTCCTCCATTTCGTAATGGCTTGTAGTTGACCGCTTTTATCCTTTTTCTCTCCAGCTTCTTTTAATTCTGAAAGAATTGCTACACTTTGATAGGCTTGTGATTGTGGCAAATCCTCATGCTGGTTATTGATGAGATTATCGACTAGCATTTGCAGCTTTTTTAGAGCTTCATCGTCTAAATAAAAACCGTCACCACCAATGTTCTGAACAACATTGGAAACATTGTTTTTGCCACTTTGCTGGACAGCACCTACCGTGCCGTAAAATTGGGTATTAAAAACTTCTGATGTGAAGTGGGCGGTGGGTTCCTCTGGTTTATTAATAGCAGCTTCGACTTCATCTATCCCTTGAGAGGTAATCCTGAAGTAAGGTTGAAGACCCTCATCATAAACAAAATCTATTAAATTTTTTTCCTGTAAATATCCTAAAATATCCAAAAAATCTTTCCAGTCTTGGTTGTGAGCAGCTACTGTTGCTTCATAAATATCATTGCGACTTATTGCGTTACTTGAATCCCCAAAACCTGTTCTGTCGTAAATGTTTTTGAGGATATAATAGCGCTTTTGCTGGGTAGTGTTCATATTGGTTCTCTAGAAATTTACGAGCTATTCTTATTCTTGAGAAGTTTGATTGTTTGGAAAAGGCTTGTTTGAACCGAAATTTTGATGAATAGTAGAGGAGTTTCCTTCTCCAGTTTGCTGAAAACTAGCTACAGGAGCAACGAATGTGTTGTTAAAGATTTGATAGGAAAAGTGTTCGGTAGATTCGTTTGGTTTTTTAATAGCAGCTTCTACTTCGCGTATCCCTTTGTGGGTAATTTGGGTAGCGATAGTTGAGATGTCACCATACAGCGAAGTTAATGCCTTTATCAACTCTTCTCTTTCAAGATACTCCAAAATATGGACACACTCTTCTCCACTTATACCCGTTGTCTTGCAAATATTAAAAGCAGTTGTTGCTAAGTTAGACTTGCCGCCACTATCCATATAAATAGCTTTCAACACACTAAAACGCTTCCATTCTTGCTCTATAACATATTGGCAATCCTCTTGTTCCTGCTCTATAGTATAACTATAGAAGTTATTCTCTATTTTAGGTGATTCAGACATTTTACAAACTATTTTAAGTAATTCCCTATTCTCAGAGTTTTTAACTGATATCTGCCCTTCTAGAGATACTATGTGCTTATCTTTAGCATCAAGAGCCATCTTGTATTTATCTTCTACGAACCTCTCAATCTCTGCCTTTTCAACATTAGGTGGAACATTTATCCGAACAATGAATGCACCATTTCTATTCTCAAAGGCTTGAATGGAGATCTCATCATTACCATATTCAGACTTTAGCTCCAAAAAGGAAACTAAAAATGCTTTCCAATCAATACTATCAAGAAAGACTATATCAACGGTTTCCAAAGCTTTTTGGAATAACTTGGTGAACTCTCCAGGTTTAAAGTTCCTGCTATAGGGACGGCGTTGTGTAAATAAGGCGTTTCTAGGAGGGGCAGACCTATAAGTGTGTGTTTTAATGTCAAGGTAGATATGCTCACACTTTATACCCTCAAGATTCGTTTCCTTTATTATCCAGCTATCTATACAAGCTCCAGTGATTATAGCTCCACTGAGGTTGGCTCCACTGAGATTAGCTCTACTTAAGTTTGCGCCGCTAAGATTTGCTCCTTGCAAGTCAGCTTCGGTTAGATTTGCTTCAATAAGGTCTGCTTCACTCAAATCTGCCTCACTCAGATCTACTCTGATAGTATTTCTTCCTCCTCCAAGAAAGGGTTGAAATCTTAATCTATAAAGATTGGCTCTACTAAAATTTACTCTGGAGAGGTTAACACTTGGGCGGGAGAAAACCTGAGGATTCCAAAGATGCTCATAACTCCACAAACTTGACTCATTTAGTTGAGGAATTAATCCAGGATTGTTTTTTCGCCACTCATTCCAAACTTCTACTCCCTGCATGAGTATTTCAAGATGCTCCTCATTCGCCATCCAATGCCACCCCTGCGCTCAGCATTACCCCACCCTACCCTAACCCTTCATCCACTCCCCGTGATCGCGATCGCAAGCCGTCGATTGCCTAAGCAGCCGTCGCTGGCTACTGTCAGCAAGTGCGATGCATCGTTTGAATGCGTGACTTCCTAAAGGCGTGAATTGCTTAAAGCATCAATCCCCCTGCGGATATTTATCCCATAAGCCTGACGTGATCCGCAGGCTTTGATGATTTCCTTCACCTAAAATCAGGTGATCGAGAATGGGAACACAGAGCAATTGTCCTCCCTGCAAAAGCTGTTCTGTTAGGGCAATATCTTCCGTACTAGGTTCCACGCTCCCGGTAGGATGGTTGTGAGCAATGATGACCCGTGTTGCACCCTGACGCAACACCTCTCGGA
>JBFLZA010000118.1:0-16455 GCA_040756535.1 Cyanobacteriota bacterium | reverse complement strand
TGACGGGTATAGGTAGACCAATCTGCTAATACGCGATCGCGGTCGTCCGGATACACGAAATTTAACCACCCCTCTCCAAGACTCTCCTCCAGCGTAAAGCCACAAATGGCTTGACAGCGTGGATTTGTATAGGTACAATATCCTGCAATGTCAGTTTGGAAAATACCGACAGGCGAGCAAGCACTTAAAGAGCGAAATCGTTCCTCACTTTTCTTAAGTTCTGCATTGATAGACTCAAGTTGCAGAGCCTGTTGTTTGACCTGTGCTGTATTCTTGAAAAGGTCAACAAACGTCGCCACTTTTGATTTTAATATTCCCGGATCGATCGGCTTGAGCAGATAATCTACTGCACCTAAGGAATAGCCTTTAAATATATTGGTTTCGTTGGTATTGTATGCTGTCTGAAAAATAATTGGAGTATGCCGCGATCGCTCTCGTTGTCGAATCAACGTTGCTGTCTCAAATCCATCCATTTCCGGCATCTGTATATCCAGCAAGATGACCGCAAAATCTTGATTGAGTAAACATTTTAAGGCTTCTATACCAGAATTTGCTTTTACCAGATTCTGGCCTAGGGAGTTCAGTATCGCCTCTAGAGCGATTAGATTTTCTGGATGGTCGTCAACTAAGAGGATATTTACTTTCAGTTCGGACTGCATATTCGGCTCTCAATACTGGGTAAAAAAGACAAGACTTACCCATTACCACAGTAGATCGAACGCAGAGGGTATTGGTAAATTTGTCAGCAGTTTAATCTAGAATTTTTAACGAGTGAAAGCTAATTACCGAGACTTTTTGATTCGCTCGTGGGAGGATCGCGATCGCGCCGCTGCCGCCGACGTGATTTATGAGGTGTTAACCGAGTATAGCTTGCCTTGGGAGCTGCAGGGGGCAGATAGAGATGTCTTAGAGGTAGATGACTTCTATTTGGCAGCTGGGGGAGAATTTTGGGTGATTGAAAAGCAGGGTCAGCTGGTAGGTATCGGTGCCTATATTATTCCATGCAGCGGGGAGAGGCCGCTGTAGAAATTCGCAAAATCTATCTTTAGGCAGATGTGAGGGGGCAAGGTTTAGGGGGATTTTTATTGCAAAGGCTGGAGCAAGCGATCGCGGTCAAGGGTTTCCAGCAAATCTGGATTGAAACCGCCAGCATTCTCAGATCGGCGATTCATCTTTTATCTTTTGTCAATTCATTTGAGATTAATCTGTCGAATCATCGATGATAAACTTTCCAGGTAATCAAGTTGGCTATTGCCCCCACAATTGCACCGATTATGACTGTCGGGGGAGTCATTGATACCATTACCAGATCGGCTTGAGTGTTGGTGGGGTATCCACCAATCAACATCAAACCGACGACGCCTAAGATAGCTCCAAAGAGTGCTCCAACAACGAGCCATAAGGAAATTTTTGGCGAGGAAAGCCTTGAACTGAGGGCATATCCGATGAGACTGAGGAGGAAGCCGAGGATTGCACCACTGAGCGTACCATAGCCAACGGCTTGCCAGACCCAAGTGTAGTGCAACAGCTTGGCACCTAATCCACCTAACAGTGCACCAAAGCCTGTCCAGAGGCTCATGCCCAATATAAAGAAGAAGACATAGGTTCGCATCGCTTTCACTCCTTGGAGAGACAATTACCTTATGGCGCGAATCTAACCCGAATCTTTAACTGTATGGTCTGAAAGTCAGCCACTTTTGAAAGAGGACTCCTGCGGGAACCTTGGCAGTAGGAAAATCTCTCTAAGATAGTGAGAAATTAGATCAACTCCACCCAAGAATGCAACCTAAACTAGCAGCGATCGCTCTTTTTACCCTTCTCCTGCTTAGTCCCCTCACAGCAGCTAACGCCCAAGTACTTACTAGTTCTGTCGCTCGTGCCAATATCTTAATCGCCACACCTCAGCCAACTTCAACCGCAAAGTCTTGGGAAAATGCCCAAGCCATTCAGAGATTGAAACCCCTTGGGGAGGCATCGGGTTTCTCGATCGTTTCTCAAGCGTTTAGCCCCGATAACCAAACTCTTGCCGTTGGCGTCCACAACTTCGGCGATCGTCATCAGGGGGGTAGCAAAAGCACTCTAACGCTGTGGAACCTGCAAACTGGAGGAAAAATCAAGACTCTCGTTGAAGGGATTGTACAAGAGGCAGTATTAGCGGAGAAACCCTATCGCGAACAAGAACCCAGCGTTGGCGGACTTGTTGGTGACATTGCTCATGACATCGCCTTCACTGCTGATGGACAGACATTAGCGGCTGCGATGTCTGATAAAACAATTAAGCTGTGGAACGGGAAAACTGGACAACTCATTCGCACCCTCCAAGGGCATCGCTATGCCGTTCGTGCGATCGCTATTAGCTCAGACGGTCAGACCTTAATTAGCGGCAGTTCTGACAATACGATTAAACTGTGGAATCTGAAAACCGGGCAACTCATTCGCACCTTCCAAGAATCACAGCCAGTTTATGACTTGCTCCTCAGCCCAGATGGACAGAACCTTGTGAGTGTTACTGCACCTGACATTTCCTACCCTAGCCCCACCGTCAAACTGTGGAACCTGAAAACTGGGCAAGTCATCCGCACATTCTCAGACTTCGCAGATTTCTCCCCCTACCCTCTCCTGAGTCCGGACGGTCAGATTCTCGTCACTGGCAGCAATGATAATAGCATCCGGCTATGGAACGCCCGCACGGGGGTACGGATACGCTCTTTGCTCAGCCATTCCGCGCCGATTCGTCGCCTTGCCATCAGTCCAGATGGGCAGTTCCTAGCGAGTAGCAGCGCTGACGGCAGTGTCAAACTTTGGAACTTCAAAACGGGTCAAATCATCCGCACAATCCCCAATCTTGGAGACATTTATCGCCTTGTCTTCAGTTCCGATGGACGGACGCTAGCGATGCATGATGGAAGAGGTATCCAGTTGTGGAATTGGCGATTGCCCAAAAAAATTCGCACGATTGAAGGCAATTCTGATTTTACGTTTACCCCAGATGGACAAACCTTACTCACCGGACACAACAACAGTCTTGAGGTTTGGCGCTAGAGGAGGCCCAAATAGCTGAGTTACCGAACAGTAGCGATCGCGCCAAAATTCTAGTTTTTGCTAAGCTCACCAGTAGAAGTGCGTTAGCCAAGCGGCGCACTCTTCGCTTCGCTTTTGTGAGGCTATGCGATTAGCGGTGCAGTAGGCGATCGCTTGTTTATAGTTTAGTCTCTACAACCAAACTCACCTCGTCCTCTGCGGGTTGAGGAACTCCGAAAACGCGGCTGAAATTATACCGCCACTGCAAGGCAGGACTCATACCAATTTGGCCATCTAATGGACTTCTCAGAATACGCGCCCACTCATTGCTATTCGGGAATCGTGCCAAGTCTTTCTGTATCTCGATTACCCAATTGTCAGCAGCATCGATCACACCAAGATAGAGGGGTTGAATAGAGATTATCTTTTGTAAAGATTCAATGTCTGACGTTGGAATTGGTTCAGCATCTTTGGCAATGCGCTTTTTGTTGGCTTTTTGAAAGTCTATAGAAGCTTGCTGAATACAACGTTGCACAGATTTAGAATCTTGCAGGTAGTCAAGCAAACGAAGTAGCTGTTTTGCACGCCAGTCACTTTGATTTACATAGGCTAGAAATCGAAATACCTTCTGCGCCCAGGCTTCGTTTTCTGTCAACAGCCATTCCCGATGCTTCTTCGCAATCTGGCAAAGTCGATAATCAGCTATCTGAGTTTTGTTAAGGTACTTAAATCTGATGATTTGTAGTTTCAATGGTGGCTGTTTCTTTGCTGTTTGGTAGTCAGTGAGCAGAATGAGAGCATCATACTCAGAACCAATCAGTCTTTCATAAGCCGAGAAAAATGGTTCACTTGTGCAGTAGTTTTCTGAAGGGGATTTAATTCCCAGATCCAAATCCGGTAGGTCAACTCCTCGTGCTGGATTAACTCTCAAGGGAGGTATTTCAAGACCTTGAAATATAATTTTTTCTAGTACTGCTACTAACAGCATCTCAATAACACTACCAATTGTCTTACCATCTAGGTTCGGTAGTGTGTGCTGAGTTTGTAACTGCTCATACCATTTTGGAAGTCGTCCATCTCGTCCAATACGAGTTAATACTTCTTCTAATTGTTCAGTGTTCTCTCCCCTTAAGGCACGATTGACTTCATGAATCGTTGTATCCAGTGATTCGCGCAACCGTGCGCGTAATTGTTCTTTAGAAAGCATGGGGTATGGAGAAGAGTGATAATTGTTCAAATTTAGGTGTTGTCATTAATGCCACTCTATTGTGCAATACACAATCCATCACCCATCCAACCATCACAGGTGGTACAGCATTTCCGAAAAGAGGATATTGATCGTAGATAGATATCCCTGCACAGTGTTTGTCTGGAAAGCCTTGGATACGAGCATATTCTACATTCGTAAGGCGGCGGTACTGATTGCCAATTTTATAACGCTCGTAGTGCCGACTTGTTGTGGAGGTGAGAGTTGGCGCAACACCATCAATGCCAAATACGGTGTAACCCATCCGTGCTCCCCCGACTTGATTGTAGAGAATTTGTACTCCTTGGACGAAGTTATTGACTGGGGTACTGTCTTGTAAGCGTTTCAAGGTTGACTCAGTAAAATCAAACTGGGAGTCTACATTAGAATCAAGTACTGTCCGCAATGGAACTATTGGCGCGGCATCGGAAAATTGAGCAAAATCATAGCCGAAAAATTGACCAGCTCTAGCAATACCCCAAGTTGGAAATCTTTTGCTGTGTGCTTCGATGTTTGTCCAATTTTCAAAATAACTCAGGGTTTTAAAGTTCGATTCCGGTAACTCTGACAGATTCTCGGTTGAGGCTAATCGTATACAGGGAAAATCTCGCTTTGTATCGTTTTCTAAAGCTCCGAGGATAACAACTCGTTGGCGATTTTGGGGTAAACCGAAATGCATGGCGTTGACTAAACGCCACTCAATGGTATAGTTCAAGCTAGCTAATCGGCTTAGTATTTTGGCAAAGTGGGTTCCTTCCTCCATCGACAGCAAGCGTTTTACATTCTCTAAGATGAAAAATTTGGGCTTGTGTCTGTGCAATACATCAACAATAACTTCAAAAAGATTACCGCGTGGATCGCGGACTCCTTTCTTTTTACCAGCACTGCTGAATGGTTGGCAGGGAAAACCAGCTGTCAATAAATCGTGAGGAGGGATTTCATCTATTAATTCATGAATATCACCTTGCCGTAATTCTGCATCTCCAAATTGAGTACGATACACTTTGCAAGCTTTCGGACAGATATCATTTGCCCAAACTGTGCGTATGTTTCTCTCTTCAGTAGCAATGCGGAATCCTCCAATTCCACAAAAAAGTTCAACAGTCGTGGTGATAGTTTGCTGACTAATACTATGCTGTTTACCTGTGAGTGTATCCATGAATGTTGATTGAGTAGGCTTCAAAATTATAGCGATCAGCTTTGCTGGTGCCGTAGGCAATCGCACTTCCTCATCTCTGCCATAAACCGTCATCGCTACTCAATCCCTCTAACTATTCTTCACTTTTTGGTGGCATCTCCAAGTAAAGCCTAATAAACTCTGCTGCTGCTGCTGGATTAATCTGTCCAAGTGCGTCCCGAATCTCAAGTATCGTTTCACCGCCTGGATCTCTCACCTCATTCACCCAACGGCTGACATTGGCGTGTCCAACTCCCATTGCCGCTGCTAACTGATTTTGGCTAATGCCATAAGTGACTAGTGCCTCTTTGAGGGCTTTACCTGCTCTTCCCATGTCTTTAGATTGTGTCAGAGGCTTTTGACGGAGTAAACGTTCCAATTAGTCACATCTGATGTAAGCTAAAAATGTGACTAATCGGAACATAGTTTTCAACAAGTAACTAAGGTGAACTCGAATGCATGAAGAATTTGTACCTAATGACAGCCAATCCCCCTCTACCGAAGCTTCCGCTGAAGTGTTTACTGCTCCGGTTTCCAGCCAAGAATTTGTCAAGGTGATGGTAGTTGGTTCCCGCAAAGGGATAGACATTATCGTCAAAAGGCTGCATCACCTGCGGTTTGCTGAGGTGAGTGAGTGGAGTCCGCCGACGCCTTATGGAGATTCAGGAGAGGTGATGCGTCTTGTGAGGAAAAAAGTTGCTCTGAAGTGATTGGTGATAGAGAGTGCGATTCCCTTCAGGATAGCTTCGCTTCACGCATTTTGTGGAGGGTGGGGGAAGGTGCGATCGCATTTCCTCACCTGTGCTGGTTACAAAAGAATGAACCCATAGGGTGTAGAGTATCCTAATTAGTCATCAGCCTGTTCTAAAAAATTTATCGGCAGGATTCCGACTGATGAATATCCAAATTATTGAGGAATCAGAGTTTAACAAGATCGAGGGTTCTCGGAGAGCGATCGCTCATGACAATGCTCGCAAGTTTGCTGTTTTAGATCTAGGTGATACTCTAGGTTGTTATGGATTAAGTTGGCGGAGTGAATTAGTTGAGCCAATTGTGGAATTATCAACAGACAAACGTGCAGTTTGGGTAGGAGTAGACCAACAGATTGCAGCAATTTGTCTATCTCAGGGTCAGATTCATCTATCTCTGGCGCTAAATAGCAATCTGGTTCAACTTTTGACTGAAAATAAGTATACTGCTGTACTCACTGAGGATGAGGTATTGCTTTTCAATCCCGATTTTTCTATCCGCTTGATTAAGGGCTTGCCTGATTTAACTGAAGAGATAGTAGTGGTCAAATCTGGCTTGGAAATTCACCTGATGTCAGGGGAAAGTTTGTTTTTGAATACGCAAACAGGGGCTTTTCTATCCAAAGTGGCATAGGTTTATGTGTCGTCAGGTGAATTAATTTGGAAGGTAAGCGCGTGAAAATTTGGCTTTTTTGGTCATCCACGTAGAATTCTAAATACCAGGCGGAGAATTTATGTTTGACTGTATTACTTTCACTCCGCGAATAATGGGTGGACGTGCTTGTATTCGTGGGATGCGAATTACTGTTTCTCTAGTTCTGAATTTGATTGCCAATGGCATGAGTGTTGAGGAAATTATCAAAGATTACCCCTATTTAGAAGCTGAAGATATCAGCGCCTGCCTTCGGTATGCAGCATTTTTGGCTAGCTAGCGAAGAAGCTCGCCAATTGATGGTTAGCTAATCATGAAATTTTTAGCAAATATGGGTATCTCTATAATTTCATAACTCGTACCCTCGATTAACCCAATAATGCCAGTCTGCGATCGCTTCTTGGGTTTCAGGGCCGACGTCAATTGCCTCTATCTCGTAGAGAGGAACAGAAAACACATCTTCAGCCTCACCTTCTCGGTAAAGCGCCTCAACAAACATATCTTTTCCGCAATCGTCCTCTGATGACATTTCCAAGACTTCAACTTCTTCGGATTGACCTTTTCTGTTGATCCATTTAGCTTTAAAGGGAAAATTGAGTTTACCGTCGAGGTAGTAATACCAACCCATTGCCTGTTCTTCTTCGTTGTAGGCATCGACAATAATCTCCATTTCGATGCGCTTCTCTCGACTGTCGTCGCGTTCAACGCTGGACATAAGCCGCCTCCTTGCTGGGACGAGACTATGATACGTGAAATTTTTCTTGCGATCGCCCTTTGGGCGGTACCGTAGGTAATCGTGCCAAAATTATAGCTTTTGCGAACGCTTTATGATACTTATAGTCATCTAATGATAGACTATATTAAATGAGCAAGCCTTTAAACAAATTGTGGACTGTAGTTGACCTGTTCTCAGGGGTAGGAGGGATGAGCTACGGTTTCCATACTCATCCCAGCTTTCAGATAGTGGGAGCTGTGGATGCTCAGATTGGTAAGCCTAGCAGCGGCAAAGGCTCTCTAGAGTGTAATCTCAGCTATAAAGCCAACATGGGCATAGAACCGCTGGAAGCTGACTTGGCAACACTAGAGCCAAGAACTTTACGCCAATTTTTTGCCTCTACTTTAGGTAGTGAAAATCCTACTGTTTTAATCTCATGCCCTCCTTGTACAGGATTCTCTAGAACTAACCCAAGCAATCACATCGTAGACGATCCTCGCAATTCCTTAGTTGTTCGCAGTGCCCTCTTCGTGGAAGAACTGAAACCAGCTATTTTTGTGATGGAAAATGCTAGAGAGTTGGTCGTTGGCAATTTCACTCATCATTACAACAAACTACGAGAAGAATTAAATCAGCTTGGATATAAAGTTCATGCTGAAACTCATCTGTTGAATCGATTTGGTCTTCCTCAACGAAGAGAGCGAGCCTTAGTTATTGCGGTCAAGAAACATTTAAAACTGAGGACTTTGGGAGACATCTGGGCTGGATTTCAAATCAAACTGCAAGCTACTTACGTAAGGAGAGCGATTTCTTCACTACCAGTAGTTGTTGCAGGCAAAGCTCATCCAACTGATCCTTTACACATCGCGCCTAGTTTTTCAAACCTCAAGAGCTTGAGACGACTGCAATTAATACCAAAAGATGGGGGTTCTTGGGCAGATCTGAGAAACCATCCGGAAGCCGAAGATATTTTGAATCCTGCTATGTTGCGTTACATTGCCCAAAACAAGTTGGGGTCACACCCAGATGTATATGGGCGGCTGTGGTGGGATAGACCTGCTATAACAATCAAGAGAGAGTGTTCGCATATTGGCAACGGACGCTACGCTCATCCTGAACAGCATCGATTGTGTACAGTTCGAGAGATGTCTATTCTTCAGGGTTTTCCAAGAGACTACAAATTTGTAGCGTCTTCAAAATCCAATATGTACAGGCATATAGGAGATGCTGTGCCTCCTCTTATTTCCTACCAGTTGGCTAAAGTCTGTGAATGGATCTTGAGCGGTCAAAAACCTTCCATTAATTCAGTCATACTCCCGCACACTCATTTAACACTAGAAGATATTGAAGCAGCACCAGAAAAGCAATCGAATTTTGAACTGTCTGCATCTATTCCAGCCCTCATCTAAGAGTTGGAATAATCCATGAGCCATGATAAAAGCACATGTCGGTTGCTAGTCCTGAGATAGTAACTTTCTCAACGCTGCCATCCAAGCGTACAGTAAAAGCCTTGCGTCCTGATATGTATACATCAGCTCGGCTTCCACCACCTGCTGTCCTAGTCGTAAAGTCATTTGCCGTCAAGTTACCAATCTGTAGCAACAAACTATGGGGGATTTCGATCAAATCGTACTTTACTTCAGATTCTGAAATATCATACGCTCTCAACATCAAAATGCGTTGATATTTTTGCAAATGCATAACCACCCGATTAGTTATCCCATTGGCGAAATCTTCAGAACTCCTACACTCTCGAATCCAACGCGCTTCCATGAGCTTGGAAATTGTAATTTTGTCTCTTCTAAGACGTGCTGATGCTTCTGTTTTCAGTGAAAACGCTACCCCATTTACTAAGACATCTGTACCAGGATTGGTTGAGTTTAAAATGATCTGGGCAGTTCTTCCAGCAGAGATAGATGCTGAGACAAAAGCATATTCAAACGCCTTCTTGCTAAATTTCTCGGCGTGAGTTGCATGATGGATTAGGAGGCGATTGGAAAAATTTGTAGCAAATTCAGGAACAAGGAGATCGCTATGCTCATTGATATCCTCCTGAATTTCTCTCCTCATAGCTCTTGCCATTTCAAGCAGGAGAGTTATTTGAACAGGGTTCAACTCGCGGATAAGCTGTTCCAACTGCTCAAGAGGTTCCATGTCTAGACGTTTGTTCTTCTCAAAGCTGCCTCTGCCTCAGCCAGTAAGGATGAAAGCGATAGATCTAAGGCATTTGCAATCCGAACCAGGTTTTGGAGACTGAGATTCCGTTCTCCCCTTTCAAAAGAACCAATGTAGGTTCTGTGAAGTCCAACTTTATCTGCAAAGGCTTCCTGACTATACCCAAGTTCGCTGCGCTTAGCTCGAACGACTTGACCTAGAGTAATTTGCATTTCTAGAGGATTCATCTAGTGAAGACTATAGTCAATAGAAACTATAAGTCTACAGATTATAAGTCGCATGAGCGGTACTGCTAGCAGTTTTCAGCTTTTATACATTTAGTGTATTTGTCAATCCTTGGATTGGACTGGATTGTAGTATTAGCTTGAGCGATGATCTACTACCGCCCAAAGGGCAATCGCTCCAACTGTATACACCTCATTTTGTAGCACATATGTAGTATAATTAGGATATTGCCCTGCAAACGGCAAATATCTGTCCATTACTCTGGCAAAAAAAGGAGCCAGCACTATGATTCCCCGAACTAACATCCGAAACATTGGCATTTCTGCCCACATCGACTCTGGCAAGACAACCCTTTCGGAGCGGATTCTCTACTACACGGGCAAAATCCACAAAATTGAAGAAGTTCGGGGAGGTGGTGCGGGTGCCACAATGGACTTCATGGAGCTGGAACACGAAAAAGGCATTACGATTACCTCTGCTGCCACAACCTGCTTCTGGCATGACACCCAAATTAACCTGATCGATACTCCCGGACATGTAGACTTCACCATTGAAGTAGAGCGTGCTTTGCGGGTTCTCGATGGTGCAATTATGGTGCTGTGTGGGGTTGCGGGAGTGCAGTCGCAATCAATTACGGTAGATAGGCAGATGAAGCGCTACCGGATACCGCGCATTGCCTTCATTAATAAACTGGATCGGGTGGGTGCGAATCCCTTCCGTGTTGTGCAAGCGCTTAGAGATAAGTTGGGCTTGAATGCCTTACCGCTTCAGTATCCCATCGGTAGCGAGGACAAGTTTGAGGGCGTCATCGATTTAATTGAGATGACGGCAAGTTATTTTGCTGGAGAAAAAGGCGAAGAACACCTGATTCTGCCGATTCCTGAAAATTTACGGGGTGAGGCGGAAGAGGTACGGGAAAAGATGCTCGATCGCCTTTCCATGTTCTCAGAACCAATGATGGAGAAGCTGCTTGAGGGTGAAGACGTTCCCAAGGAGATGATTTGGGAAACCATTCGCAAGGCAACATTGAGTCTCGAACTGACTCCAGTCCTCATGGGTTCTGCCTACAAAAATAAAGGAGTTCAGAACCTACTCGATGCTGTTACTCTCTATCTCCCCTCACCGGAAGATAGGGAAGTGGTGAAGGCATTTGATGTCAAGACAAACGAGCAAGTCAATGTCTATGCCGACTCCGATGGCCCACTCGTGGCGCTGGCATTTAAAATCACGGATGAGGATACCGGACAACTCACTTACACCCGCATCTACTCCGGAACCCTCCGCAAAGGCGATACCCTGTACAATACCCGCACGGGTAAGCGATTGCGGATTGGGCGATTTGTGCGGATGCACGCCAACCACCGGGAAGAAATTACTGAAGCGACGGCAGGTAATATTGTGGCGCTGATTGGAATTGACTGCGCTTCTGGAGACACCTTCTGTTCCCAGGGAACCAACCTCTCGCTAGAAGGAATGTTCGTACCAGAACCCGTGATTACCCTCGCCATTACACCCAAGCATCAAGAAGATGCAGATCGGGTGGCAAAGGCGCTGAATCGCTTTGTGCGAGAAGACCCAACCTTCCATGTTAGTACCGACCCAGAATCGAACCAACAGTTAATTTCAGGGATGGGTGAACTGCATCTGGAAATCTACATCGAGCGCATGAAGCGGGAATATCATGCCAATGTGTATGTGGGTGAACCTGCTGTCGCTTACCGCGAAACCATTTCCCAAGCGGCGAAGTTTGACTATACCTTTAAAAAGCAAACTGGAGGTGCGGGAGATTTCGCTTATGTCATCGGCAGAATTGAACCTTGTGATGAACTGTTTGTGTTTGTCAACCGGGTGACTGGAGGTGCGATTCCCACCCAGTTTATCCCTGCTTGTGAGAAAGGGTTCCGCGATGCACTTAATAGTGGATTGCTCATGGGTTATCCGGTGACTGGAGTTAAGGTGACTTTGGAAGGAGGTTCATACCATCCAGTGGATTCGTCAGAACTGGCGTTCCGTGTGGCAGCGAAGGAAGGCTTTCAGCAAGCTTTCACAAAAGCAAAGCCCATTATCCTAGAACCCATTATGCTCGTGGAAGTGGAGACACCTAACGATTATGTGGGACGGATACAAGGCGATTTATCGTCTCGGCGCGGCTTAGTGCTGGGTTCGCAGACAATGGAAGGGTATTCGGTGATTCGTGCCGAAGTGCCACTCAAGACAATGTTTGGCTACTCGACGGTTTTGCGATCGCTCACTGCTGGTCAAGCTAGCTTTACGATGGAGTTTGCCACTTACCGCCAAGCGCCTGTTAGCGCACAAACGCAGCTCATTGCAAAAGCAGCTAAGTGACGGACTAAAAAGTAAGGGCGTATAGCCATGCGCCCCTGCCTAAGCTAAATACGAGCCTTGGTGTTATGCCATCCTCCTCTGATAAGCTATCGCTCTTTCATCAGTCTTGGAAAAATTAACGAATTTTCGTCGTTTCAGCCAACGAAAAATCAAGGTTTTACCTCAGAGTGACGGAAGAGCGCTATAGCAACCGCCAGGGCGGTTAGGACGCTAGGTGTAAAACATACTCCATGGCATCGCGTAGACAATCAAACTGGTCGAGTTGCTTGCGAATTTGACTCTTGAGCCAAAACCAGCATCGCTCAATCTTATTGAAGTCCGGTGAATAAGCAGGCAAGTACAGTAACTGACAACCGGCTTGCTGAATCAGTTGCTCAATCCTCCCCCCTTTATGAAACGTGGCATTATCCATGACCACTACCTGTCCCGGTTTGAGCATCGGAATCAGACAAGTTCCAGCCATATTTCAAATACAGCCCGATTACAGGCTCCTTCGACAGTAAACGGAGCCATCCGTTGCCCCTGACTTCTCAATAGAAACTGATAGAAAACGTATAACGGCTGTTCAAAAAGACTCATTCAGTAGGGTTGTAGCCTCAGCCAAAAGGTTACACTTTTCTCCATCATTTTGCCCCTCAATGAGAGAATGGGCGCAATTGCCTGGAAGAGGATCGTGCCGAACACAAAAACCTATGGAGCGAGGGTATTCCGCTACTAGAATCCCCAATACGAACTCAGCTTTCCTCTCTTCACCAACCCGAGCTAAAGATTCTTGTGGAGTTGTTAACCTTGCTAGGTCAACAGAGATACTGTTCTCTGGCTGTTTATTCCGTTTGAAAGCAGCAGAGCTGACTTTGCCATTTTTCTTAATGTGGGATCGCTTACTAAGTCGCCGATAGAGTTCGTCCCGCTCCGCAATCTCTTCCAAATCGGCAATCTCTTCCGACATCCCTACTCCTTAACTTCGAGACTCAGGAATTGAGACAGCAAGTTCAACACCTCGTTCAAAGAAACCTGATGTTGTTCTTTGAACTTTCGATTTGTTCCCTGTCCCTCTATGAGTACATAGCCCAAATCTCCGTTTGGGTCGATTTCGACTTCAATATCACCTTGTTGTCCACTCCATTCCAGTTGTAAGCCCCCATCAGCAAGCGGTGCTATAAATTGCGGAAGTGGTTCTCTCACCTTTCTACAGAGCCGCTCTTTCACAGCGTCTAGAAGCTCAAATGCAGCAACCAAGGCAACAGAAGAGACGGGTTCAGCGCCATAGGAATCCCAGTCTACTTTTAATTGAGCAAGTTCCTTCAGGCGCTCAAATATTGGAGCTAGTGAAACCTGTGGGCTAGTTTTTTGCCTTAGCCTGGTCTTCTGAGTAGCTTCCGGCGAAACAGAATCTGGCAACCTACTAGACATTTGATTTAGCAAGTCAATAGTCCTTTGATGTAGATGATGTAGATAGTCGCCTCGTGACGCTTTCGCTCTGCTACTCTTCTGACGGACAATGTGTTCAGTACGCATCCACTCTGGAGAGGGGTTAACGGCGCTTGCTCTATGCATTTTCCTCTTCTTCTGTTTCGGTTAAAATCTCTTTAAGTCGCTCAAGTAAGTCACTAGCTACTAGCGGGTTGATAGCTAACCTTGCTACAAAATTGGCTGGAACTTTGATTTCCTTCTGCTGCTCGTCATCAGCTTGCTGCTCAATTTGTCTTTCAACAGCAATGGGATCTACAAAGCCGAAATTGATAATAATCTCACCGCCTAACTCACTTGCTGTTACCAAGTTAGCAAAAGTTGGTACAGAACCTTTTTGATCTGTAAATTCAAAATATAATGTTGGTTGATCTGCCTGGTTTTCAGGCATATTTTCCCCTCTTTTAGCGCTAAATACTACTTTGCCTCGATAGTCTTACGACTCTAGGGCACTCTTGATTCATCTTATCCCCACTACTGAAAATTACGCTAGCTTAATCAAAAGCCTTTTCATAGCGGTACTTGCGAGGTACGCTACGAGCGATCGCTCACTTCCGGTCAAGCCAGCTTTACGATGGAGTTTGCTACCTATCGTCCAGCACCTGCTAGCCAACAAACACAGCAAGCTGTCAAAGCAGTTCGATAAGGAGTTGTATTTGGCAGTGAGGTTTTGACCGTTTTTTGTGGGACGGGCAGGATGCCCATCCCAGCGATGCAACATTGCACCCTCTTCAATAATGTAATATAAATGTAGTATAAAGCTATTGCTCTGCAAACTATTGTTACTTAGCTAACAAAGTAAAACAGCTTAAATAAGCTCAGGAGGATAAAGATTAACGATGACTTAGCTATCTTCACAACACGACTTTTTCATTAACACGCACCACCATCAATCTATAAAGCCAGCTTCTTTAATTCCAGGGCGTTCTTACTACGGCACATTTGAAGCTCATATCACGATTCTTGCCGCCGACTTAGTGACACGGGAAAGATTTCGCCAGCTTTGCCATCAATTAGAAGTTAAGTGCGTCCTCATCGAGTTACCGGAAGGGGAGACGCGCTCCCAACCCATGACGGCATCCTACCATCACGGTAGCCTTCAAGAGGTGTTTGCCGAAGTGCAGCGTTTAGCCCAAACCCTAACTGATGCGGGGTTTGAAGTGACTCGCGTTAAGTTAGAGGCGATGACGAATAACCAGGATATTCCTGAATCGGACGAAGAAGCGCAAACGTTACCCGCTAGCAATTACTTCGAGTTTCACGTCAAAGTTACCCTACCTGCGATCGCAGATATATCCACGCTTCAGGCCCAATGCCGACAAAGAGGCGGACACCTATCTGCAAACGCCTTCAAATATCAGCGTGATGGGCAGCAACAGCGATTTGTCACTATGCGCCTTTATGGCATGGGACGGCAAAGTGCAGAAGCTCGATTCAATGCACTCCTGCAATGGCTAGAGGGACAGGGATTGAAGCTATCCCACAAGCTGCGGGAATACACTATCTATGACAGTAACCTGGCGTTGGATGCAGGTTGGATTGAATTATAAGGCGTGGGAAGGAATGGCTGATGAAAACGATGATTGAGAAATTGGCAGTCATTGCCAACACAACGGGACATTCTTTAGAAGAAGTGGTGGCACAGCACGTTCGGGAAGCGATACTCCGGCGGGTTTCGGACTCGGAATACGCTGATGTAATGGTACTGCGTGGTGGAATGCTGACTAAAATCTGGGTGCCACCCGGAATGCGGAATCCTCAAGATGTGGATTTTTTAGCACTTTACCCGTTTGATGTAGAGGGCACTCAGCAACGCTTTCATGTTGCACTGGCTGCCACTAACATAGAGGACGGCATAGTGTTCGATTTAGATTCATTGCAAGCTAAGGCGATTTGGGAAGAGACGGAATTCCCTGGAGTGCGGCTTAGTGTGGGTGCAAGTGTCGGTGAACACTATCACCCGGTTCAAATTGATATCGGTTTTGGCGATCCACTCGTGCCACCTGCCCAATGGATTGACTATCCCACGCTATTAGAGGGATTGTCGATAAAATTACAGGCGTGTTCCCCCGAAACGCTGGTGGGATGGAAACTACATGGCTTGGTGGAATTGGGGACAAAGCGCTGGCGTCCCAAAGATCTTTACGATTTGATGTTGCTCATTCATTACACAGTGCTGGATGCAAGTTTACTGTTAGATGCGATCGCTGTAGCATTTAGCAGCAGATCGACGCCATTAGAGAAGGTGCTGCCTCTGCTATCTTCTCCTGCGTCGTGGGATAATTCCAGAAACCGCAGCAAATGGCAGAAGTTTCGTAACAACAATCCTAACCAGCTAATTCCTGAAGATTTGCAGGAATGCGTTACTGTAGTTTCCGAGCGGCTGAAAGGTGTGATGGAGGCGCTGATTGAACAATAGCAAGTCTTTACTGGCGCTTGCCACTATAGCAGTTCTCATGCATACACCACACGCTAACGGCACGACATTAGACTTCTTGCAAAAGTCGAATGCTACTTCTGTTAAATCATCGGCGGGAGATGCCAACATAAATTTAACTATTTGAGGGGGTTTGGGGGAGCTATAAGTCCCACGCCATAATTTTTAATTTGGCGCTGGGATACATGGACGCCCCCAAGTCGATTTTATCCGGTCGATCCCGGTAAGATCGGCATTGTATA
>JBFLZA010000117.1:0-16519 GCA_040756535.1 Cyanobacteriota bacterium | reverse complement strand
CGGAAACCCATTTTTGGTTATCGAGCGATCGCATATTCTAGCCTTGCCATTAGCTTCCTCGGACTGCTGGTATGGGCACACCACATGTTTACGAGTGGTACCCCTGGCTGGATGCGGATGTTTTTCATGATCGCGAGCATGGTCATTGCCGTGCCGACCGGGATTAAGATTTTTAGCTGGTTGGCAACCCTTTGGGGCGGCAAACTCTCGTTGGAGAGTCCCATGCTTTTTGCTATGGGCTTCATCTCACTGTTTGTGATTGGTGGCATTACAGGGGTGATGCTGGCGTCGGTACCTTTTGATATTCACGTTCACGACACCTACTTTGTTGTTGCTCACCTCCATTACGTCCTGTTCGGTGGCAGTGTTCTCGGACTTTATGCCGGGTTCTACCACTGGTTCCCGAAAGTAACAGGGCGGATGTACAACGAAAACCTGGGTCGGCTTCACTTTGTGCTGACTTACATTGGCTTGAACCTAACGTTTATGCCAATGCATGAGCTAGGTTTGTTGGGAATGAATCGGCGAATTGCCGTTTACGATCCGAAGTTTCAAGCCCTCAATGAGCTTGCCACTATCGGCGCGATTATCACAGATACCTCGATTATTCCCTTCATCATTAACGTCTTTTGGAGCTTAGCTCGCGGTAAAAAAGCGGGTGACAATCCCTGGGATGCTTTGACCCTAGAGTGGATGACCACCTCACCTCCCGCGATTGAAAACTTTGAAGGAGTGCCCGTTTTAGCGACTGGCCCGTATGACTATGGTATGGGCGATCGCGAATATCAGGTGTATGTGCCCTTCTCAGAAGAACGGGAACCTGCCTTAGCGGCTGGCCCCAACTCGGTATTACGGGCCGACCCTGACCCAGAGGTAGCGGTCAACCCCGAAGACCGTGAAGGGGAAAGTCAAAATCGGGATTAGTCTATAGAGGGGTTGAAAGTTAGTCGGTTGAAAGTTGACAAGTTGATGTGTTCAAACCTTCCAACCTTCAACCTTCCAACCTTCAACCTTTTGACCACTGAATACTGAACATTTATAGATTCATGCAAGGTTCAACAATTGACGAATCTAAGACGGCACTCAATTACCATCACGCCGGGGAAACAGGTGCTCATCACGAAGAGCATCCCGACTTGAGGATGTTTGGGGTAGCTGTTTTCCTGGTTGCCGAGAGTATGATTTTCCTCGGTTTGTTTACGGCTTTTATGATCTACCGTTCGATCCTGCCGGCTTGGCCACCGGAAGGAACGCCAGAGTTAGAACTGTTGCTGCCAGGAATTAACACATTGATTCTAATTTCTAGCAGTTTTGTCATGCACAAAGGCCAGAGTGCGATTAAAAAGAACGACGTGCCGGGCCTGAGGAAGTGGTTTGCCGCGACAGCCATCATGGGTATTATCTTCCTCGCGGGTCAGGCTTATGAGTATGGTCATCTGGCGTTTGGTCTGACAACCAATGTTTTTGCCAGCTCGTTTTATGTGCTAACTGGTTTCCACGGTTTACACGTCACGGTAGGTATTCTCCTAATCTTGGCAGTGTGGTGGCGAGCGCAAAAATCAGACCATTACTCCAGTGAGGAACACTTTGGGGTAGAAGCGGCAGAGCTTTACTGGCACTTTGTCGATGTTGTGTGGATTGTTCTGTTTACGCTGGTGTATCTGCTATAAGGGAGGGAAAAGGGCAAAGGTAAAAGGTAAAACAGAAGAACAAATCTTTCGTCTTTTCTCTGCCCCTTTATCCTTAAAGGAAATCTTTAGAGTCCCCTTTCTCTTCAATCCTTAAATTCATGCGTAGAACTTGTGACTAATGAGTCATTGAGTGCCATAGCACCAATACTGGGGGTTGCTTTCGTACCCCCAGTTTTTATTCGTCCCAATATAGTAATTGTTGTTCGTTATTTAAGGGATATAAATCCTCTTATACTTGTCAAGTACAATTAATACTTTTTATATAAAAACAAGGTAAATTTTGCAAATGAGAATGAAGAATTGACAAAGCTCATTATCCTTAAACGGAACTTTACCATTTCTTTATCAAAACCTGTGAAAGTATCGATAGGTTCTCTGGGTTTAGTTGTGAGAAAGATTTAACACAGCTTACTAACAAAAAACTGTAGCAGGAGTAACGTTAAATTTATTGTGAAACATCGAAATATCTCCATTATTAGGTAGTTAATTAAGCTACAAATTTCGGAAAAATGGAGTCTGAAGAAATTAGCGATCGCTCCCCAGCAGAAAGACTGAAAGCGCGTCGCAATAGAGTTTTGCTATTTTAGGTCAGGGCGAAATTAAGCTCATCTTGGCACAAGACTCATTCGTCTAAATATTAGCGAACTGAAAGCTGAAAGTTTTATTCCTTGGATTTCACTACAGAAAGCATTTACCGTGGCAATCAAACCGACTAACGCTTCCCTTTTAAACAGCTATGAGTTCTCCAATCTGCCTACATTAGGGACAACTCAAGTAGGTCAAACGATCAAACTAGGTGGCTTCTCCGGTCTATTCTTTGAAGGAAAAGCAGAGAACGGTAACCTCAAATTTATCGTTAATACTGACCGGGGCCCCAATGGCGAGGCGATAGATTCCCTGCGTCCGTTTTTGCTGCCTGACTTTGCACCGGAATTGGTTCGTTTCGAGCTTAATCCTGAAAGCGGTCAACTCACAATTACAGAACAGATTCAACTAAAAGTATCACCCACCCAGTTGCTCACAGGCCTACCGAATACAGCCATTGCAGATGGTACTGGTAACACTCCTTACAACGACGAAATACCTGTCGATTTGTTGGGTAATACGCTTCCTCTCGACCCTTTGGGCGCTGATTTAGAAGGTCTTGTCGTTGCTTCTGATAACACATTCTGGTTAGTAGATGAATACCGTCCAGCCATCTACCACTTCGACTCCGATGGAGTCTTAATTGATCGCTTTGTACCTAAGGGTACTGCTGAAGCTACAGGTCAACCGGAGGGAACCTTTGGCACTGAAGTTCTACCCGAAGTCCTCGCCCAACGTCGCCAAAACCGAGGGTTTGAGGCTGTAGCATATCAGGATGGCAAAATCTACGCCTTTGTGCAAAGCCCCATCCGTAACCCGGAGACGCTGAGTAACGGCACCCTCAATGGTTTGCAGAACATCCACATCGTAGAGTTTGACCCCGCAACCCAGACGACTCGCCAGTTCCTGTATGTGATGGATAACCCAAACTTGGGTGGTACAGGTAATAGTCGCGCTGACAAGATTGGGGATGCGGTAGCAATTGGTAATGGTGAGTTTCTGGTTGTTGAGCGAGATGACGATGCAATTGACACTGACCCTCTAGATCAGATTGAAAAGAAAGTTTATCGCTTCAGCCTTGATGAAGCAACCGATATCACGAATCTCTCAGAACCTATTGATTTAGGAGGGGGCGTTTCTAAAACCATTGACCAAATGACCGCAACGGAACTGGCAATTGCAGGTATTCAACCTATTAATAAGGTACTACACGTCGATCTAGCTACCGCAGGCTACAACACAGTAGAAAAAGTTGAGGGTTTGACGCTTATTGATGCCGATACGATTGCAGTCATCAACGACAACGATTTCCAAGTTGCTGGCATCACGATTGATAACACCACAGGCACCTTTACCCCTGACCCCAATCCAGAACCGATTGTTCTGGGACTGATTACAACACCATCCAATCGTTTGGACAATTCCATTGTTGGAACCGAATCTCATGATTCCCTTTACGGGACTGCTGGGGATGATTTCATCTATGGTTTGGGTGGCAATGACAAAATCTATGGGGGTGAGGGCAAAAATACACTCTTTGGCGGTGCTGGTAAAGATACTATCTACGGCGGTTCTCAAGATGATTTAATTTATGGTGGATCGGGTAGCGATCGCATTTTTGCCAGTGAGGGCAACAATACTATCTACGGTGGCTTTGGCAATGACATCATCTATTCGGGTTCTGGTCATGACCAAATTGATGGTGGCATGGGTAACGATACCCTCTGGCTGGGTGGCGGTCAGGATATTGTTGTTCTAACACCAGGGTTTGGAGTCGATACAATCCACAATTTCCAACTGGGTCAAACCAAGTTAGGTCTGTCAGATAATTTGACGTTTAATGACCTAAATATTACTCAAGATGTGTGCGGGACATTAATTGAAATTGCCGCTACAGGTGAAGACCTAGCCCGTCTTTCTTGGGTACAGGCTTACAGCATTAATGCAAATAGCTTTGTCGGGGTATAGAGCGATCGCAAAACTGGAGATAACGCGCATTACTCAGTTTTGATTGATGCTTTATCCCTGTATTAAACAGCCCTAACTTGAAGATAGACGCTCCGGACGCTCCAGACAGAAAGATTTTCATCCTTCGTTGTGAACTCAAGTTCATGGGCGTTTAATCCCAAATTGGGAGCGAATAGAAAAATTCTGTCATTCCACCTTATTATTTCAGGAAACTTGAAATGACTATTACACTCTCTACTCTCGGAACCTATACAGGTAACGGTGCTGAAATTCCTGCCTTTGACCCCATTACTCAGCGGATTTATGTAGTCACTGGCAGTAATGTGATGGAAGTGTTAGATGCTAGCAATCCAAGTAATCCTAACCTCTTGACTTCTATTGATATCTCAGCATTTGGCTCAGCCAATAGTGTTACCGTGAAGAACGGGATAGTGGCTGTGGCAGTGGCAAATGAAGATGCTCAAGCTCCTGGCATGGTGGTTTTCTATGACTTAGACGGTAACTTTTTAAATGCAGTTACGGTTGGGTCACTGCCTGATATGCTCACTTTTACACCCGATGGGAAGAAAATTATAGTTGCCAACGAAGGGGAACCTAGCAGTTATAATCAACCCGATTCGGTTGACCCAGAAGGTTCGGTTAGCATTATCGATCTCTCTAATGGGGTGTTCAATCTTAGCCAAAGTGATATTACTACGGCTGATTTCACCGCATTTAATAGCCAGAAATCAGCACTGATGGCTCAAGGAGTGCGGATTTTTGGACCGAATGCTACGGTTGCTCAGGATGTAGAGCCAGAGTACATTACAATTTCGAGCGACTCTAAAACGGCTTGGATTACGCTGCAAGAAAACAATGCTATAGCTGTGCTGGATCTCCAGAGTGGACAGATCACAGATATTAAGCCTCTAGGTTATAAGAATCACAATCTTTCTGGCAATGGCTTGGATGCAAGCGATCGCGATAGTGGTATTAATATCAATAACGGGCCTGTACTGGGGATGTACCAGCCAGATGCGATCGCATCTTTCACCGTCAACGGTCAAACCTATCTAATTACAGCGAATGAAGGCGATGCTCGTGACTATGACGGCTTTAGCGAAGAGGAGAGGGTTAAAGATTTAGACCTCGATCCCACGGCTTTCCCCAATGCGGAGGACTTGCAAGACGACGCTGCTTTGGGTCGGTTGAATGTTACAAGTACCTTAGGTGACACGGATGGAGATGGTGACTACGATAAGCTCTACGCTTTTGGTGCTCGTTCTTTCTCCATCTGGACAGCTCAAGGCAATCTCGTTTATGACAGTGGCGACGACTTAGAGCAAATTACAGCCGCTCAAATTCCACTGCTATTTAACTCTGAGGGGACTACCGACTCCTTCGACAGTCGCAGCGATAACAAGGGGCCAGAACCTGAAGGGGTGGTTACTGGAGTGATTGCTGGACGCACCTATGCCTTTATTGGTTTGGAGCGCACAGGTGGTGTCATGGTTTATGACGTAACTAATCCTACCAGTCCCGATTTTATTGAGTACATCAACACTCCTGGTGATTTTGCTCCTGAGGGTCTAGTTTTTGTTTCCTCAGAAGAAAGTCCTACTGGTAAACCCCTACTGGTGGCGTCTAATGAAGAGAGTGGTACCACCACGACTTACGAAATTACCACTGACAACGGTAAGGGTAACAAACTCGTCATTAAGGGGAATGCTGGGAACAACACTCTCAATGGTGAGAATCAGGGTGAAATCTTTTACGGTTTTGCTGGCAAAGACCTCATCAACGCAGGTGAGGGCAACAATAACCTTTATGGTGGCGATGGCAACGATACCCTAAACAGTGGTGCAGGGGATGACATTGCCAATGGCGGTAAGGGTAACGATATCATCAACGCAGGTGAGGGTAACAATCAGATCTATGCTGGGGATGGTAATGATCGCATCACGGCGGGTGCTGGTGAGGATGTCATCTACGGTGGAAATGGTAGCGATCAGATTTACGCTGGTGAAGGTGTAAACACCATCTTTGCTGGTGCTGGCGGCGACCTGATCTATGCTGGCTCAAAAGCTGATTCCATCGATGCTGGTGCTGGAAGCGATCGCATTTATGCTGGCGAAGGCAATAATACGATTCGTGGTGGTGCGGGTAATGACATCATCTATTCTGGCTCCGGTTGCGATCGCATTGATGCTGGCCCTGGTAACGATACGATCTGGCTGGGTGGAGGTCAGGATATTGTTGTTTTGGCACAAGGTAATGGTGTCGATACGATCAATAATTTTCAACTCAGTCAGACCAAGTTAGGTCTATCAGGGGGTTTGGTCTTTAACGATTTGGCAATTACTCAAGTGACAGGCGCTACCCTGATTGAAATTGCTGCAACTGGCGAAGACTTGACCAGTCTTTCTTGGGTACAAGCTAGCAGTATCAATGCTAATAGCTTCGTAATCGTTTAACGGGTACAAATGCAAAAATAGGGGAAGGCTCTCTTCCCCTGTTTTATTTGTCTGGAGATCTTCGAGCTACATCAGGGTTGACTGATTAACCGAAGAACTCAAATCACTGAGCCACCTAGCGAATTTCTTCTCGCTTGTCTACGATAAACACCTCAGCCTCGCCATCGCCTTCGATATCGGCAGCTTCGGTAACAACTTCTCGAGTGGCTACCCGTTCACGCCTTGGAACAGGCTCGGTTTCGACAACTTCTCGAGTGGCTACCCGTTCACGCGGCTGACTTTCCATTAGATCAGGAGCGTCGTAGATGCCAAATTCGTCAACATTGTGCTCGCGCATGATAGTTTGAGCGCGACGCAGGTCATCCTCAGTTCCACTGACCATCAATAGATAATCGCCAGCCTTGACGCGACTGTTGTACACCTTGGCTCTCTCTTCGGGGATGCCCATACCCACCAAGGCTCCAATAATACCGCCACTGGCTGCACCAATTCCGGCACCTGCCAGAGTGGAGGCTAGAGCATTAATTTCCACACCTGCTGCGAGAATGGGGCCAACACCAGGAATCGCTAATAAACCGACACCGAGTAAGAATCCACCAATGCCGCCTAGAATCGTACCCGTCACAGCACCTGCGGCGGCTCCTTCCTTGGCTTCATTTCCGTGTTTTTCTGTGACCTCTTTAGCTCCTTCGACATCCTCGATATGCCGCGCTATTAAGGAGACTCTGTCCATGTCATAAGCAGACTTCTTGAGATGCTTGAGTACATCTTCAATATCGTCCTGGCTTTTGAACACACCTACGGCGCGTTTGTAGTAACCGGTTTCGCGATCGAATGTTTCTCTTTCGTTGATCATTTGTTTTCCTCTTAGTGACTTCAAAAATTTAGGGTTCACTAAGTTCTTTGCTTTGCTCGGAACTTAGTTTTTAAGAAAGAAGGTCTTGCCGTAATCAAGTATTTACTTGTTATCTACGGCGGATGGATAGACCTCTGTGGCGACGATTATTGGCCTGTTGGTGTATCGCTTCTCAAACTCCGCGATATCATTTTCGTCCCAACCCAGCGTTTGAGCTTGCTGTCTCAGGATATTAACGTTACGCGTTACACCAGTCACCACGACCTTTTCGCCTTCATCGACTTCGCTGCCTAGAAGTTTAACGTCGCGATTGGCACCAACAACCAGGATTCCGATATCATCAACCCAACCATCTTCAAACAGGGCAAACGTATTGGGGGCTCCTTCAAGTTTTCTTACCTCACCCTCAATGGCAATTTCTTTATCAAAATAGCCTGCGGGCGCTTTATAGAGGTCTTCGGGAGTAGGGGCAAGCGCTAGGGATTTTGCAATAATGGCGGGTTTGCGTGCGTAATCTGTATACAGCTCGTCTTCTAACGCTAGATTAAATTCTTTCTCGACGTCGGCAACAACAAAATCTGCGACTCTACCCGTAGCTTGAACAGGCATATCTCCGGCAGGAAGCACGAAGGGAGTACCAGTAGCATTAATCACTAAAACGGATTCGCCATTCTCCGGCGTCATGAGAAAGCCACTCTTTCCAACTGCTTTTGCCGCATCGCTTCTGATCGTTACCTCTTTTCCGATAGTCGGATCAGGTGAGACTTGGGCAACCTCTCCGGCAGTGGTGTTGGTTCTTCCTTCTTCAATCTCCTCACCACCACTACAGCCAGGAAGCAGTAAAGCGGTTAGAGACAAGGCCACCACTCCTAGGCTAGCACCTGCTTTTTTAGTCCAATCGAGGACTGAGTAATCTTGATTTGGCATAATTATCTTTTCCTTTTGCTAATTTTGGCTAAATGCCAATAAATATCTGTAATCGATTTGTGAAATCTATAAGATCAACATCTCTCTCTTTACAGCAAATATTGTGTTTACTTTCACAACAATTTTTATTTTTTCTCCTACTCACAACAAAAGCTATTGCTATCTGCAGGCAGAAAACAAAACAGTAAAGCCATTAGTTTCGTCAGTATTCAGGTGAAGGCTACTGTCAAACTCCCCTTTAACTTATGTGCAACTCCCAAAGCGCCGACTCTATCAGTAGAGGGAATTTCCTCTCTGACTAATTGCAGATGTTTCAAAAATACCTTCATGCTGGCAACCTCCTATCCGCGCTGGTGAAGGGAATAATTAGGATTTGTTATTGTATTGACAATAACGTTAGCTATTTAAGGGTTCCCCAGCAGCGATTGCCCTTTGTGCCTTTTTTATAAGTAAAAACTAGTAACCTAACCGCCAGTGATTTTGTAAGCGTATAACAAAATTATTAATTGATGCGATTTGTGAAGAAGTATGAGAGAGCTTCGATTAGCTCAAAATCTGGAAAAGTACTGGTAGATTGTCGGGTTGTTCATCCCAGATAAGATTGAATAGTGATAATCTCAGCAAGGCTTTGAATTTTAAGCGATCGCTTCGGACTGAGATTATCGAATTTTGGGAAGTTTAAACTTTGGTTGTACTCAGCAATGGCTATTGCAAATTCCTCTGGAATCCCTCGACAAGCACCTCCAGTCACTTCAGACAGCAGTGTTTTGGTAATACTAAACTGTGTTGCTTGCGTGGGTTGCCTTTGATTCCAGTCCTTAATCGCTTGAACGGTCCGTCGTGTTAAGTGCCTAATCAGATTAGGACTTTGAGAATACAGGGCAAACTGATGCAACCATAGCAAACGCTCTGTCGGCACCCAGCTTAAGTCCTTGTGAGGAAAATTCAACCAACGGAGGGCATCGTGCAACGATTTAACATAGTACGGGAGATTCCAAACGGCGATGTCTCCAGTATTTGAATCCATCTTTCTGAGCACTCGACCCAGGCCAGACCACTCCACAAGCGAATAGTCTCTCCACGTCTCTAGCACTGTGCCTTCAAGTTCTTGAAAAATTCTGGCATATCCTATGGTTTGAATCAGCCGCCGCTTCACTACCGCATCTGGCTCATTGAGAATCCACTCTGGTTGCCACTGAACCGGAGGAAGACTGCAATATTGTTCAGGTAGGAGAACTCCATCAAACACATAAATACCAAATCCATCCCCGAACTCAATAGCAGGTTGCGCCTGTGCATGAAGATGTTGCTGGTCATTTAATGAGAGAACGCAAGGGCGATCGCAAATCACACAAAAATCTTCATAGGGAAACAAAATTGAACCCAGACTTGGCACTAAAGACTGTATAATTTCCCAGCTAGAATCTGCTTCAAACCCCAGGACAGAAACACAGTAATCAAAACGGGCGCTGGCAAATGCCAGGGCGCAGCAATCAATGCAGCCATCATTGACCCCATGCAAAAAGCGATACCCTGTATCAACAATGTTAATGAGCAGTTCTTGTGGTAATTGGAGATTTTGATGGAGTACCCGATAAACAGCTCCCATCCAGGAACAGTCTTCTGCGATGGAAAACATTGCGGAATTCGTAGGATTTGCAGATGCACCACATTGTTGACAAAACTGTTCATTAATTTGTGAAAGTAGCCTAAGTTGCCTATCAGCTTCCGGGCTGTAAACTTCTGCACGCGCTTCTGAGATGGCTTCGGCTCGGCTCTTTCCCTGCTTGATTTTGTTGAGCGCCCTTCTTAAAGACTTCGCCCCTAACCGTTCTACTGGTAATTGCAGTTGTGTAGCCAGTCTTCCTGCGATATTCGGTTGAGGATCGCGAATGAATCGATTTTCTGGATTACTCTTTAAGTGCTGCTCTAGCGCACCATTTTCCTGGCTTGATGATGATAATGTTCTCAGAAACGCTTGAGCGTAGTACTGACGAGGACTTTCAACAAAGAAAATCTCTGGCTCATGTTGCCCAGCTAATTCATACAGCGCTCTGACAGCCACTGCTGCTTTTTGGCGATCGATTGGCTCAGTGGATAAAGTTTTTTCTTGCCACTGTTGCCAATAAATTGAAATTAGCTCGATTTGTTCGGGGGTAAGGTCGCTCAAGGGCAAGTGCTTCCTCTCCAATTGGGGCACAATATTATCGTGTCCCATACCTGATCAAGATCTGCAAACTTGTCCGCGCAGCCACCAAGAACAACTAATTTTTGTAAATACCAACAGCTTCAAGCACTTCTTCATCTTGGAATAGGGGAGTACTCAGATAGCGTTCCCCAAAGGATGGCTGTACCATCACGATCAAACGACCCGCATTTTCTTGACGCTTAGCCACTTGAATCGCCGCATACAAAGCCGCACCCGAAGAGATACCAGACAGCAACCCTTCTTCCTTTGCCAGACGCCGCGCAAAAATCATGGACTGATCGTCACTAACGGTAATCACTTCATCAATGAGATCCGTGCGGAGTACCTTGGGAATAAACCCGGCACCAATCCCTTGTATTTTATGAGCGCCCGGTTGACCACCGGAAAGAATAGGGCTATTACTGGGTTCAACAGCGATCGCTTTAAAACTCGGCTTGCGTTGTTTAATCACTTGGGCCACTCCAGTAATAGTGCCGCCCGTCCCTACCCCAGAAATCAGGATATCCACCTCTCCATCCGTATCCTCCCAAATTTCTTCGGCCGTTGTTTCCCGATGAATTTCAGGATTGGCTGAGTTGTTGAACTGTTGCAGCATATAGGCATCGGGAGTTGTCGCCACAATTTCTTCTGCACGCGCGATCGCGCCTCCCATTCCCAGTGTTCCAGGGGTTAACTCTAAATGCGCTCCATACGCTTTTAGCATCGAACGTCGTTCCAAACTCATCGTTTCAGGCATCGTCAAAATCAAACGGTAGCCTTTAGCGGCTGCCACCATCGCTAGAGCAATCCCTGTATTTCCTGAAGTCGGTTCGACTAAAATACTTTTTGTAGGATGAATCAGTCCTGCTTCCTCAGCCGCCTGAACCATACTGACCCCAATGCGATCTTTCACTGAAGACGCTGGGTTCATTCCTTCCAGTTTTACAACAATTCTCGCCAGACATCCTTCAGCTTGAGGAATTGTATTGAGTTCAACTAAAGGCGTCCGTCCGACCAATTCTGTTACATCTTTAGCAATCCGCATAGTTTACTCCTAAAGCACTCCATCTAGTACAAGATGTTGACTGGCAAGTCAGCATCCTGCGTTGCTTTTGCTACAAAGCTTATAGTCGTTCTGACTATACTACAGTTAACCGATGGACTTTTAGGACTTTTAATGAATTTAAACGTTTTGTTTTACGCTTTCCCCTTCTTAAACATCATGGGCTAAACGCCTATTCATTTCCAGAAGGGGATTGACGCAATTTCGCTAAATCAACGAACCCCCACAACTCGAACCACACCCAGCCGTACAACCATAGCAATAGGACGCCGTGCGAATCTCATTAATTACGTCTAAACTTCCAGCTTGCAACAGCTTAGCAACGGTCAACGCTTCCCCAGTACGAGACTTCGCTGCCAGATTTTCCATCTGATTAAAGTCGCAATCGTATACATTCCCCAAATAATCAATCGACAGTTCATTGCGGCACATCAAATGTTCTACTGTAGCCGCATTGTAATTTTCCTCTAAAAACGTTAAGTAAGGAGAATATAGCTTAGTTCGTTGCAAATGAAACTTCGTTCTCCCAACAGGCAAATTGGTAATGGTGAATAACTGATTAAAGTCAATGTCAAAATGTTCTTTGAGGAACACTTTGTAATCCTGTTCTAACTTCACCTGATTGGGAGTTAAAGAAAATTTATCACTCAAAGGTAGCGGCGGATTATACACCAAATCAAGAATTAAATTGGGGTCTTTGCCATAGCCTAATTGATTAAGCCATTGAATAGCACGAATTGAGCTATCATAGACTCCATTTCCTCGCATCTTATTCACATTGTCTTCTAAATAACAAGGCAAGGACGCAACCACTTTTAATTGATTCTGAGCAAAATATTCAGGAAGATACTCAAATCTCGGTTCAAAATAAATCGTCAAATTTGACCGAACAATCACGCCCTTACCCGTTTCTCGCGCTGCCTCGACTAACGGATTAAATCCATAATTCATTTCCGGTGCACCACCTGTAAGGTCAACAATTTTGATTTGAGGAAAGCGATGAATTAACTCAATGAGCTGATTACAAACTTCTGGTGAAAGTTCTTCAGTTCGCTTAGGGCCTGCGTCTACATGGCAATGAGTACAAGCCAAATTACAACGCTTACCCAAATTAATTTGCAAAACTGTGATTTGGCTTTTCGTTAAGGATGCATTCAGTTTTTTGCTAAAGGGCGTTACTACTGGTACTTTTGTCTGAGTCATTGCTTGATGCCTTTATTTATCTGCTATAGGGTGCGTTTATCTGTGGTTTCAAATCTTATTTATGGATTTCATCGGAATATTCCAGTAGATTTTCCCTTTTTGCCTTTTGCCTTTTTACTTTGTTTCACCCTCTTATCCCGGTTACATAAGCTGCTGTTAAAGCCTCCTGCGGCGTTTCAAAAATCTGCTGAATACAGCCGTACTCAATCAATCGCCCCACACTGTCTTGAACCCAAAAGAGGGCAACATAGTCAGCAATTCGTCGTGCTTGGGCTAAGTTATGGGTGACAATGAGTTGGGTGTAGCGTCCTCGTAGACTGGCAATTAAATCCTCCACCACACCACTGGAAATTGGATCGAGCGCACTACAGGGTTCATCTAACAAAAGAACTTCAGGCTTTAACACCAAAGCCCTGGCAATGCACAATCGCTGCTGTTGTCCGCCGGAGAGGGAGAGGGCAGGAGCATTGAGTCGGTCTTTTACCTCATTCCACAAGCCCACATCTTGTAGAGTTGTTTCTATAATTTGATCGACTTGTTCGCGGTTCCTAATGCCGTGTTCGTGCAGGGGCAATGCCAAGTTCTTCCAAATTGACAACGGGAAGGGGTTGGGCTTTTGGAAAATCATACCGACACGGCGACGAAGAGCGATCGCATCTATCTTGGCATCGAGTACATCCAGCGAATCCATCCGAATGCGTCCCGATACACGACATCGGGGAATCAAGTCAGTCAGGCGATTGAGGCAGCTTAAAAAACTGGTTTTACCACAACCGGACGGCCCAACCAGCGCCGTAATGCAACCTGCATGAATGGGCAGCGTTACATCTGCCAAGACTGGTTTCTCCCCATAGTGCACACTTAACTGCTCAGTCTGAATCAAGGGATGAGGCAACCCAGAATATTGGGGAGATTCATGTACGCCCTTGGCGTTCCCGTTGGGCGAAGCCCTTCCTGAAGGGTAGGGTATCGCCCCTATGGGTTCAGGTGTACTCATAGTAGTGTAATCCTCCGATGTAACCAATGGTGAGACAGCCATGCTGCCGTTCCATTAATGAGCAGCAACACAACAAGCAGCACTAAAGCCGAAGCGTAAGCATTTTTATCCCCTCCAGCAACATTCATCGAAAGGTCGAAAATGTGGATAGATAGAGCACGTCCAGAATCCAGCAGAGACTCCGGCATCCGATCCACATAGCCACTGGTGAAGATGAGGGCGGCTGTTTCTGCGATCGCTCTAGACATTCCTAGAACCAATCCCACCATAAGTCCCGGAACCGCCGCAGGTAGGAGCAAGTGCCACAACGTCGTCGTGCGCGAAAAGCCCAAAGCTGCTGCTGAGAGCCGATAATGGTTGGGAACCGCACGAAACCCCTCTTCTGTAGAGCGAATCAGAATCGGCAGCACCATACAGGCCAGCGTCAATCCACCGGACAAAATAGAGAACCCCAGTCCTAGCACATTACTGAAGAAGGCATTCCCAAACAATCCAAAGACAATCGACGGCACACCTGCCAGCACATCCAAACTGCGACGTACCAGACGCCCGAAAAAACTTTCGTCCCAGGTGAACTCCGCTAGCAGTACAGCCGTACCTATCCCAATGGGAATGGAAACCGCCATGCAGACACCCAGAATGAGAAGAGTGGAGACGAGAATGGGGCCAATACCTCCCCGGCGTCCCGCATTCTCCGGTGCAGCAGTGAGAAACGTCCAAGAAAGTTGTCCCGCACCATGCCAAATAATGTCGCTGAGTATCCAGAGGAAGACGGCGGTTACTAAAATAGCGATCGCCCAAACGATAATCGTAGGGAGTGGGAGAAGACGCGGGGACGCCCAGACACGGGGACGCCCAGACACAGAGATACTCCTGACTCCTGACTCCTGACTTCTGACTCCTTGGTTCTCACTCATAAATTCTCCCCTTGCTAATGACTTCAGCCGCAACAACCAGTGCCACAATCAGCGCCATCAGCACTAATCCGCTAACGAAGAGTGCGGAACGATGATTACCTGTTGCGTAAGCCATTTCTAAGGCAATATTTGCCGTGAGTGTCCGCATTGGGTCAAATAGGCTCTTAGGAGTTTGCACCACATTGCCGCAAACCATCAAAATTGCCATTGTTTCACCAATAGCGCGTCCTGTTTCTAAAATCACACCCGTGAACAGTCCCGATTTGGCAGCAGGAAAAACAACACGCCAAATCATTCCCCACCGGGAAAATCCCAGCGCTGCTGCACCCCGCAGGTACTCTGGAGGAATCTTGGCAAGAGTGGCATCTGCAATGAGTGCAATTGTAGGCAGAATCATAATCGTGAGGATAACAATCCCCGCTAGCAAACTAGTTCCCGGCGGTTGGATACGTCCAATGATCGGCACCAATACGACTAAACCCCAGAACCCGTAAACGACGGAGGGAATTCCCGCTAGCAACTCGATCAGCCGCCGATAGAGTCCGGCAATAGTGGGAGGAGCATAGTAGTGGCAGAAGACAGCAGACAAAATCCCCAGTGGTGTTGCTACCAGCACCGAACCCGCCATTGCCAAGAGAGTGCCCCAAAGCATGGGAGTGAGGTTGTAGAGTCCTTCTGTGGGATTCCAGGATGCATCAGTGAAGAAGCGCAATAGCCCGACGTTTTGCAGGGCTGGCAGTGCTTCCAACCCTAGAAACACCACAATTAAAAAGACGATCGCACCTGCAACCAATGCACATCCCCGCAGTGTCCAGATGAGGATTTGGTCACTTTGATAGGGAGACAAAATTTTGCTCTTTGACAATGTTCTGCACCTTTTGCGATCGGGCGAAATCAATAAATTCCTTCTCCAATCCTTGGGGTTGAGCTTTCATCACCAAGTTGAGGGGACGGGAAATAGGAAACGTCCCGTTTTGTACATTTGCTGTAGTAGCGGCTATTCCATTAACGGGCAGTAGCTTAATGGGAACTCCGTTGGTAGAGTCATATTCGGCTGTGCCAATCGATACATATCCGATCGCGTTGGGATTACCCGCTACTGTCTTGATTCCCTGCTCATTGTCACCAATCACGACTTGAGCTTTGATGTCGCTATTGTTGAGCTTGAAGTAGTTCGTAAACAGTTCTAGCGTGGAGCGTCCTTCTGCTTTATTGACTACAGTTATCGGGGCGTTCTTGCCTCCCACCTGCTTCCAGTTGCCAATCTTACCCGTGTAAATATCGACAACTTGGCGATCGCTCAACGACGGCACCGGATTATCTTTATGCAAGATGATTGTTACACCATCACGGGCGATCGTAAAAGCTTGGAGGTCTTTTTCGTCCTCCTTGAGGGCGCGAGATACCATACCAATGTTAGCTAGTCCTTTGCGAGCATCTGTAATGCCGCGAGAAGAACCGCCACTCTGCACATCCACCCGTACAGCAGAATTCTCAGCCTCAAAGCTCTTCCCGATTTCAGCCGCTAGAGGTGCAACTGTGCTGGAGCCTGTTAATACTAGCTTGCCCTGTAACTTATCCGTGGATTGTGTTGACGCCGTTGGAGGATTGGTACAGGATTGCAACCCGATACAAGCCGCCAAACTAATGGAAAGCGATGCCAAATTTCGT
>JBFLZA010000116.1:8714-16610 GCA_040756535.1 Cyanobacteriota bacterium | reverse complement strand
CTTATAATAAGTGGAGATTTTTGGATCACTGCCTACAGTCTAAGACACAAGTGGCAACCTCTTATACTAGAATGCTTCTATTTTGATCGATCATCACCGGAAATAGCCATAGGGAGAATTTCACTTTTAGAAGCGAAGAGTGAGTTGTAGAAAAATCTGCAATTGCTAAAATGCATGAAGATTAGAAGAAATGATCGAAAAACACTTGCCAATATAGAGAGATTTAACGATATATTTTTTATAGAGCTCTCATAGCTTGTCTGAAAAAGACCAATACCATCCTGAAAGTTGAAGGATATTTTCCAAGATTATGACCGAAACCTCAACGACTCCCCTTACCGGGAAAGCCTTACTTCAAAAAGTAAAAGAGCTGTCTCACTTGCCTCGGCGAGAAACAGCAAAACGCTGCGGCTATTACACCGTAACTAAAAACGACCAAACCCGCGTCAATTTAACAGATTTTTATGATGCTGTACTTGCCGCTAAGGGCGTTCCTCTCGATCCAGAGGGAACAAAAGATGGTCGTGGTCGGGAACCGACCTATCGCGTAAGCGTCCATAAAAATGGCCAAATTGTTATTGGTGCGACCTACACTCAGGCAATGGGATTAAAGCCTGGTGATGAATTTGAAATTAAACTGGGCTACAAGCATATCCATCTGAAACAGGTAGATGGTGACACAAGCAAATCTGCTGAAGATCAAGAGCTGGAAGCTGTAGAGGTATAATCAGTTTTTCTTCAAGGATGGACTAGTAGATTTTTCCATCCTTTGCCCTGTGCCAGAAAAATTTGTGGCTCCTCACAATTTGCCCCTCTCGCCAATGGCTATTTTCAATTGGGCAGCTAACCGCTGGTTGATGTCATTAATGGCATCAACAGCTCTTATAAAAGTAGCGGCTTTTTTCATCGCTTGGGCCGCTCTCTGGCTGCCGTTGGCAATTCCCATCGCTACACTCCTAAAATGGCATCCTTCTGAGCCTCCAGCCGCACAGCAAAAATTGCCATTACTCGCCGCACTTTACCTAGTGGCCCCCCTCATTTTATGGGGGGCTTCTTGGGTAGATGGTGTGCCTTTTTCTAATTACGGCTTAGAGAGAAATTTAATAGTTTTGATTTCACTTGTACAAGGATTAGGTTTAAGCCTTCTGAGCATAATCCTGGTATTTTTCGGTCAAGGTTTGCTGGGTTGGATCGAGTGGCAGGCTGAAAATTGGCAGCGATTAGGACAAGTGTTGCTGCCAGTGCTGTTATTAGGCCTATGGATTGGTGTTACAGAGGAGCTAGTTTTTCGGGGTTTTTTACTCAATGAACTTCAACAAGATTACTCAATCTGGGTGGCGGCTGCAATTTCGAGCTTAATTTTTGCACTATTACACCTTATTTGGGAACAGAAAAATACACTTCCTCAACTGCCCGGACTCTGGTTAATGGGCATGGTACTAGTGTTGGCTCGATGGGTAGATGGTGGTAGCTTGGGTTTAGCATG
Source organism: Cyanobacteriota bacterium (assembly GCA_040756535.1). Taxonomy (GTDB): domain Bacteria; phylum Cyanobacteriota; class Cyanobacteriia; order Cyanobacteriales; family Coleofasciculaceae; genus JBFLZA01. Next base: position 15,124 of record JBFLZA010000116.1, on the reverse strand, counting down.
GGGGCTTCATGCAGGTTGGATTTGGGGCCTAACTTGCCTGGATTCGGCTCAGTTAATTTCCTACACTGGCAAAGGTCCAATTTGGATGACCGGTTTGGGAGATAATCCCTTAGCAGGAGTTGCGGGTTTTCTGTGTTTACTGGGAGTTGGCACTTTACTATTATTTCTCATGCCTTATCCCTTTTTTGCTAATTTTTAGATTAATTTTTGCTGTACTAGGATTACGCCAAAGACAGACTCAAGAATTACAACCCAACCAGAGGAAGGGACAGAGTTTGTGCTTGAGATTCCTATTCGGCACTGATGTCTGTTTTAGAAAAGATGGCTCATGATGGAGGCAATGAGGCGATCGCAATCTGCCCAATTGAGTACTTCCGGTCTGAGGTCTGCTAGATTATCTAAAATCGGAGCAACGATTTGAGCAGTATTCAGTTGGTTGATTTTTCGCCTTGCTTTCATCAACGCTTGGCTGTGATTCCGGTACGTTGTTTTTTCGGTTAGCCGTTCCCAACTCCACACCGCCGGATTTTCTTGGCAGTCGAGATTCATAAGTTCCCAACACCAGCCATCCCCTTGGGGACAAGGAAAAGCACGCAGGAAGAAACCTCGGTAAGCTTGCCAACTGCCCCTGTCAATCCAGCAACGAGCATCGGCAATCGCCTCAGCGACTGTTGGCAAGTAGCAATTGCTATAGCCAACAAAAAAATTGCATCCCGGTGGCTTCAGGCTGGAAAAAAAGCCTTTTCCTTGAATATAGGAAGGTCTGATCTGAATCTTCCAACCTTTATACAATTGAGATGCGATCGCACCCATTGGTTTTCCCCTGAAGTATCGCTAACTAGACTTTTTTAGGGCAATAGTTGAGAAAAAAGCAAGAGGTTGCGATCGCCGAATAGCTAATGGAGTCATACCAAATCCGGTAAGAAAATCCTTTTATTCCTGGACAGACTCTCGGAGTAGGGGGGCTATCGGAGCAGGGGAGAGTTTTCCCCTCTTTTTAGGGGATGTACCTGTTTTTGGGGAATTGAGTTCCTTGAAGCGCCTTTGGGATGAGGTAAGGGAAGTTTGGCAGGAGATTCTGACTCCTACCCAATTCCTTTGCCCTTTTCTAAGCAAGCTCCTTTGGCTTTCCTCCCTTCCTTGAAACAGACGGGGAATCCCCGCCTTTGCTTTGTTAAGCGTTCTTGACTAAAACACCAGGTTCCTTCTGGATGGGTAGGGCATCTAAAATATCAGTTTGAGCACAATACTTTAAATCCTCATAGCAACTTAAACGCCCTAAACGCTTTCCATGACTGGCGTGGTTCAACAATTCTAATAATTGGTCTTTCCACTGCCCGTAAAGTGCGATCGCACCCATGACTTCATCATTCCCGGCTAGTTCATCTAGAGGACAGTTGAGTTTTTCCAGAATGCTGTGAGCGATCGCACCCGCACACACTGTATCTTCTAGAGAGAAACTCCCTTCCCAACCCGAACCAACTAGCCAGAGCGTTTCGGGTTTTTGTGCTAAGACATACTGCACCACTGCCTGACGATTGATCAATGCAGCCGCTAAAACGACTGGAGCATTTTGCACGCATTGTAAAGCACGAGTCCCATTCGTTGTACTGATAAACAATCGTCGTCCTTGGACACGTTCAGGGGTGCAATCAAGAGGAGAGTTCCCCAAATCATATCCAGCTACCATCGCACCGCCTCGTTCTCCAGCACGCAGGCGTTTTTCTGGAGGCCACTGTTCACTGACGTGCATCAACTTATCAAGATCGCTGAAGACTTGAACAGCCTCTGCACCCGCCTGTAAAGCGGTTGCCATCGTTGTTGTGGCTCGCAAAACATCAATAGCGATCGCACAATCGGGTACTTTATCGGTCGGAGTCAGTTCGGGGGTGTGGTAAACGAATAGCTTCACGGGCTGGCTGTACCTAATTTTTTAAGTGCCGAGATATCATTCTAGGGTCAGCGGAACCCAATCTGTAAATATGCTTAATAAACTATTCTTCAACAGGGCGGATAGCCGTCACCAGAGTAACGGGATTGAGGGGAGTAAAACGAGTGAGTTCTCCTATAGGTACAGAACGCGATAACTGAACTTGTAATAATCGATATGTCCAGTGGTGGTCATGGAACCAGTCGAGAGCACCGCTAAGATGTTCCAAGGTGGCTAGAGCCAGCACTATAATGCCGCCAGGAGCTAAGCGCAGGTTACAAGTGTCAAGAATGGCATTGAGATGACCGCCACTGCCGCCAATAAAGACACGGTGGGGGGATGGAAGACGCAGCAAAATCTCCGGTGCACTGCCGTGAATTGAGGTAACGTTTTTCACTTGGAGGCGATGGCAGTTTTGTGCAATCAGGGTATTACCGATCGCTGTTTTTTCGATCGCATAGACGTGAGATGTCCCCGATAACCGGGCAATCTCAATCGAAACCGAACCCGTTCCCGCGCCGATGTCCCAGATGGTTAGCTTTGGTTGCAGTGCCAGTTCTCCTAAAATGAGTTGCCGGACTTCGCGTTTAGTCATCAAACCGGGGCGATCGCTAAAACTCACAAATGTCTCGTCTGGTAGTCCTAACAAAGGTAGGGAATCAAGATCGAGGGGTTGGTCATCCGGCTCAGATTTACGGAGTAATACTACAACATTGAGTGGTGCAAATGTCTGGTGCGATAAATCCTCTACCGATAGGTGCTGAACTTGCTCATTAGAGCCTCCCAAGTTTTCACACACCCAGAACTCGTAACGCTTAGATAAGCCTAATCCCATCAATAAACGTGCGATCGCATTTGGCGTATTTGTTTTATCGGTTAGTACTGCAATCTTCTCCACCCCCTGCTGGAGTGTGGCTGTCAGTTGCTCTAAGGAGCGCCCGTGGGCACTAATGGTACGGGCATCTTGCCAGGGAACTTTAATGCGGTTGAACGCCAACCCAACCGCATTGAGATGGGGATGAAAGGTGAGTTGCTCTGGTGGTAGTTCTTCAATTAACAGTCGTCCCAAGCCAAAAAAGAGTGGATCGCCGCTAACCAATACAACAATATTGCTGTTGGCATCACTCACTGATATTCGATCCCGAATTTCTCGAATGGCTTGGGTAAAATCTTTAAGTACTAAGCGCGGGGCCCGATGGTTAGGGAAGTAGCTTAAGTGGCGATCGCTCCCCACTAATAATGTTGCCTGTTCCACAATCTGCCGCACTGTATCTGTCAGTCCGACTGCGCCATCCAAACCAATGCCAACAACGTGTACTGGTTTATTAGTCATTAGTCATTAGTCATTAGTCATTGGTCATTAGTTATTAGTCATTGGCCATTAGTTATTAGCGGTTCCACTAACAACTAACACCCAGCTTGGTCCCATGCCAAAACCATTAAAGCATTAAGGATGGCAGCAGCGACGGGTGAACCGCCTTTGCGTCCCTCAACGAGAATTTTGGGAACTGATGTTTGTGCTAGGGCAGCTTTTGATTCTAGGACTGAAATGAAGCCAACCGGTACACCAATGACTAATGCTGGTTCAATGGGTGCCGTTGGTAGCTGGGCGCACAACGCTAGCAGGGCAGTGGGCGCATTGCCAATGACAAAAATCGCGCCTGGATATTTCTCAAAGCATTGGATTAAGCCGGTTTCGGTGCGTGTCTTGCCCGGTAGTACTTTTGATACCTGTTCTACAGCAGCTATCAGGGGGTTACCAAAGGTTTTTGCTACCATTCCCGCTACCCCCTGTTTCACCATTCCGACATCAGTGATAATCGGGTACTGGTTTTGCAGAGCAAAGATACCACAGGCGATCGCATCCTCACTAAACCGAATAAGTTGAGCAAATTCAAAGTCTGCTGTACTGTGGATGACTCGCCGGACAATGGCATACTCAGCAGGGCTAAAGTTATGTTCGCCAATTTCTTGGTCAATGACGGCAAAACTTTGCTCCATTATGGGATGGATAGGCAAGCTCATAATAGCCTTTTAGGGTATTGTAGATGCAGATTTCCGCGTTGATTCTTGCAGAGCAAGTCTATCCTTCAAAGCTATTGTTCCTTTGAGAAAGATGATTGAGTTCGCGGTTAACTAACGGTTTTGTTAATGTTGATACCCAGAAAAAATTCCAGCAGGTCAGAGTGTAGGAAAGATTTGGAGTTGAAAAGTTGAAACTTTGAAAGATACATTTCAATCTATTGTGAATAAATCTTTAACCTCTGACCGCTGGAAACTCTATAACTCTAAAACGGGCCAGTCAGGTTCGCGATAGTAGCGCATCATATCGTCAAACTTTCGCAGTTCCACCCGGCGAACACACAGCGGTACCCCTTCTTCTTTAAGGGTTTGCTGATTGAATTCCGAGAGGGTGTCAGCGATGCGATCGCGATCCAAATCCGGTGAAATCTCGCCAAAATATCCTAAGGTAATGTGGGCAGTAAAGTGGTACTGTTGTTCAACCCCCAAAGCAATTAGACCCGAATTTTGATAAATTGCTCGGCGCACCTCCAACATCCGCTTGTAGGCGTTTTCGTCTTCTGGTGCCAAACAAACCGCGATCGCACGAGGGCGAATCATGATTCCCAGTAGCTGCCAGCAAATGGGAGTGCCATTGCTAGATGCTTTCTGATACTGCTGAAAGCTGTCTCGGATGCGATCGCGCAGTTGCTGATCAAAATCAGGGTTTTGGCGCTCCATAGCCCGGTAGACACTCTCCCAAATCAAATCCGCGAAGGTTAAATGAAAGCTTTCGGGAGGAACCAGTACGATTAAACCAGGGTCTAATTGCTGTAACAGTTGCTGTTGGAGTTCCTTTAAGGGAGTGTAGAATGCTGTATTCTCTGACTCTTCCTCCCAAGGGGTAGAAGACACGGTATAACCCGGAAAGGGAACCGCCTGTCTGCTGCCATCTGGAAGAGGCTTAAACTTGGGTGACTCCTGAATGTGCTGCAATTGGGATTGATAAGTTGCTGGTAGCGTTAACCGTGCTACCCGATTTATATAAGTTTGATACGTCTCGTCCAATCTCGATCCCCTTGCTACCGTAGGTGTTCCATATGCCAATTTACCTCTACTGGGGAGAAGATGACTTTGCCCTGACACAAGCTGTAAACGAACTGCGCGAGTCCGAACTTGACCCCAGTTGGGTTAGTTTTAACTATGACAAAATTTCTCCTGATCAACCAGATGCGTTGATTCAGGGGCTTAATCAAGCGATGACACCGCCCTTTGGGATGGGTAAGCGTCTGGTTTGGTTGGTAGGCACAACCGTGTGCCAGCAATGTTCGGAAAATTTGCTGGCAGAACTAGAGCGTACTTTACCATTAATCCCTGAAGAGTCAGTTTTGTTACTAACAACTAGCAATCGTCCCGACGGGCGTCTCAAATCAACTAAACTGCTGCAAAAGTATGCCCACATTCGGGAGTTCTCGCTCATCCCGCCCTGGAAAACGGAAGAATTGGTAAAGCGGGTACAGTCCTGTTCTCAACAAGTTGGCGTCAAACTCACCCCTATTGCTGCGGAACTTTTAGCACAGTCGGTTGGTAACGATACCAGGCAGTTGTTCAACGAACTGGAGAAATTGCGACTCTACGCAGGTGAGGCATCCAAACCTTTGAATGAAACCCTTGTTGCTACCCTAGTCACAGCCAATACACAAAACAGCTTGCAGCTAGCAGAGGCAATTCGTCAAGGGAATGGGGTAAAGGCATTGGAGTTAGTTGCCGACTTGCTCAACAAAAACGAACCGGCGTTGAGGATTGTTGCCACCTTAGTCGGGCAGTTTCGCACTTGGTTGTGGGTAAAACTCATGGTAAAAGAGGGGGAACGAGACCAAAAAGCGATCGCAGATGCAGCGGAGGTGGGGAATCCCAAACGAATTTACTTTCTCACTAAAGAGGTTCAGTCTCTTTGTGTGGAGCAACTCACCTCAACGCTGCGAGTGCTACTAGAGTTAGAATTCAATCTAAAAAGAGGCAGTGAACCGCTTGCTACCTTGCAAACAAAAGTCATAGAACTCTGTCAAATTTGTAAGAGTTAGCCAGTAGGGATTCGGTGTAAAGGTTTCAGCTTCGCTTCAGGTTTGAGGCGTTTCCCATTGTCTCCACTCCAGAGCAATATTTCCTAAAATGCGGTAGATTCTAAGGAACTTCTTCCCCTTAAAATAGTTCAAAAAAACTAACCCTCAGTGGTTTTAGTTCCTTGTTTTTTGGACACCCGCGATCGTCATGATGAGTTCTTACTGTTCCCGATCTCAGTTCAACCGAATTTTCTCCCAGTCTCTATTAATAGGGACTCTCACTGCTCTTGGTTTGCTGTCCGGGTTTATCCCTGGATGGTCTCAAAATTCTCCGACTCTTGTCTTTGGTAACTCAGCTTCCGCTCAAACGGCTGGCGTGTCTCCCCAAGATGTCAGAAACTACGCTGAGGCGGTTT
>JBFLZA010000116.1:0-8704 GCA_040756535.1 Cyanobacteriota bacterium | reverse complement strand
AACGACTACGTCAAGCAGCCTATCAAGAAATTAAAAACATTCTAAACTCTAAGGATGTTCCGGAAATTGTTTGCAATAATACTGCAAGCATAAACGCGCTACCGCCGCAGGCGCGAGGGATAGCTCAAAATTACTGTAACCAGTCTTCAGCAATTGTCGCTAATTATTTTCCCAAACGAAAGAATTCACAATTCAATGAGATTACAACGCTGATGCAATCTAATCAAGCGTTACGGCAGCAGATCCAAGAAGAATTACTTCGCCTCCAGAAATAAAATCTAACCCAATTGCTGAGTGATACAGCCTTTTAGGCAACTCTTCGGTTTAGTCAGTCAGGACGGAAGCTGTCACTGAATATTTTTAGTTCTTAGTTCCAGTGATATCATGTCCGGTTGAATACCCATAGTTAGGACTGACGCTCCGGACACGGGGACACTCCGGACGCGGAGAAGTTTTTATTAAGGGCAATTAGACGGACTTGATATGAAATGATGAATTTACCTTTAGCTAAAAATGCGATCGCCTAACACACATAAGAGTGACGCTTTTATAATTCTTGGGGGACGAACTGAAAAGATCGTCCGTTGAATGCGCGACAGGACTACTAGTAGGGTGGGCAATACCCACCCTGACTGTTAGAAGCCCTAGAAAAAAAGGGGAACAAAAAACGACAAGATTATTAGGCTGAGCATATTGCCTATTGACGTTTTAGCAGGTGACATCGAAAGATAGAGTACGCTTTTAGGTTGGAGTTACTTCCTGCATCACCTAGCCCCTATGAAGAATCTCTTCACCCAGTTGTGTCAATCTTACTTTAGCCAGATGCTAGCGCTCCTGAATGTACCCCCAGCGAGTTCTCCTAGCTTAGCGTTGGCACAGCACATGAACTCATCTGTGAAAACATCAACCACCCAACTGTTCTACAAAGAAGCACTCACATTTAGAGTACTCTTGTCCATCGGTTGGCTTACCGGACTCGCGACAATGTTAGTTGGATGTGCGTCTCCTCCAGCGGCTGAGTCTCCATCCCCTGCACCTACAGTGACATCCCTCACCGCTGAAGAAATAGAGAATTATGCAAAAGCCATTTTAGCGATCGAGCAAAGTCGCCAAGTTGCCTCCAAAGAAATCCAGCAAATGACTAATAGCAATACCGTTCCTGACATTACCTGTACCAAAGCCGAATCCATCGCCGCTCTCCCGAAAAATATCCAAGGTATTGCAGTGAACTACTGTAAACAATCCAAAAAATATATTGATGAAACTCAGGGATTGACAATGGCTCAGTTTAATGCAATTACGGTAACTGCCCAATCCAACCCGGAATTACAACAACGTCTTCAAAGTGAATTGGTTCGTCTCCAAAATAATCCCTAAACGGCTCATTGCTTTTTTCCAATGCTGACTTTTACACAACGCCTCAGTGCTGATGCAGATGCTTCAGTCAGCTTTACCCTCTCGCTTACTGCCGAGGAGCGTACCCGAACACGCCATCGCTTTGAAACACCTGATGACCAAGCCTTGTATCTGCGCTTACCCAGAGGTACAGTTCTACAAGACGGAGATTTATTGCAATCTGAGGAGGGTGATGTTGTGGTGCGGATTGTTGCTAAGGCAGAATCCGTGCTAACCGTGACATCCCAAACACCAGTGGCTTTGCTCAGAGCGTCTTACCATCTGGGTAATCGCCATGTACCTTTAGAGGTTGCTCCTGGCTATTTGCGGTTATCTCCTGATCCGGTTTTGCGAACGATGCTAGAACAGTTAGGAGTAGAGGTAAGGGAGGAAGTTGTCCCCTTTCAACCAGAAAGCGGGGCTTACGGGCATCATCACTAACAAAGGTTTGAACCCCGCTTCTGATGCTGAACGATTTAGCTCTTTTGAATTTGTTGCAATTAGCGAGTCCAGTACTCCCTGTGGGTGCCTATAGCTATTCTGATGGTTTGGAAAACTTGGTGGATAGGGGCGTTGTTGACAACTCGAATCGTTTACGAGATTGGTTAGAGCAAGAACTGCAATATGGAGCGATTCGCTTAGAGGCGGCGGTTATGATTAGAGCCTATCGCAGTGCTGCTAATGGGGATGTCTTGACATTGAGTTACTGGAATGCTTGGCTGACAGCGGCGAAGGAAACGGCTGAGTTGCGATCGCAAAGTTGGCAGATGGGTAACTCTCTGATGCGTTTGCTTCTGGATTTGTCGCACCTATCCCAAACGAAATCTACACCCTCTCTACAAGATTTGGCATTAGCTGTGGGTACACCGTGCAACTATGCGATCGCCTTTGGTATTGCTGCTTGTCACTGGCAACTTGACCTCGAAGCTACCGTTTTAGGCTATCTCCACAGTTGGGCATCCAACCTGATTGCATCTGGAGTCAAACTGATTCCCCTCGGTCAAACCATCGGTCAACAACTATTACTCGAACTTAGCACCAGCCTAACTCAACACACACAAGACGTTTTAACCTGGGAAGACGAGCAATTAAGTAGTTGTGGCTGGGGATTGGCACTGGCAAGTATGGCGCATGAAACTCAGTATACGCGATTATTCCGGAGTTAGCTTTCATTGCTTTCACTTACTTTTTTTTCTTTTGTTAGGATTATTTATTACGTTTTTTCTCCTACTTCTTACTTTTGATTTCCTAGTTCCTAGTGCTCTATCACATTAGTTATGATAGGTGTATAGTCAGCGCTCGACTCGCTTTGTCTTTTTGCCTAGAAAGCTTACGCATCTTTACGTTTGGCAATTAACCTGATTACAATGGAATTTAAACAGGTAGCATCGAACTAGAACGCAAATATCGTTGGGGTTACCAGCTCGAAGAATCAGGTGTAAAAGGTGAGTTGGTGAGGGTGTTTCTAAAGCGCAAACTTAAAGAGAATGCCATCAGCGAATTTGGGTGCTTGCCAAAGTTACAAATCTCTTAAGGCTTTTTCGCATTTAGTTTCTCTTGCCTATTCATTCCATGAATGTGAAATATAAGCCATGTTCTTATGGCTTTTAGCTCTTCCTGAGAAATATAAAACTTTAACCTTGAACCCAAATAGAGCATAAATAACGGCTCTTTTAGCCGCCATTATGTGCTGCAAAAAGATATTTATTGCCTAATAAATATCTGAAAAATTTATGAAAACCCACTTTTTTGAAGTAATACAGTATTGAATTTCTACCAGTTTAGTGTAATACAAAATCGAGCAAACGCATTATTCCCCGATATTTTGTCATTATCCGGATTCTGGTAGAAAACTCAGGTATCTAAAAGAGTGAGCAGTGAAGAGTTTTTCATTTGTTAATTCATTAGTGTAATGGAGCCCCCTCATGGCAACGCAGGAGGTAGTTACTATCACCGACTTGGCAAGGAGAATTCAGGTTTGCAGCCAAACTAAATTTACAGGACAGTTAGATTTAAGTATTCAAGAATCGACGAACCAGCGCTGGAGCCTGTATTTCTGTATGGGAGCCTTGATTTGGGGATATAGTACAGTGCATCCAATTCGTCGTTGCTACCGACAGATTGCTCAGCACTGCCCACAGCTCTCCATCAATTCAGTTCGAGCGCAGTCTTGGGATTACAACTACATAGCAGAACTGATGAGGCAAAGGAGAATTCAACGAGATCAGGTAGCAGCAGTCGTTGAAAGTACTATTGTGGAAATCCTTTTCGATCTCCACCAACAGGCAGAACAACTTCCGCATGGTTCGGGGTTCCAACTGGCTTCTCAGTCGATTCCTCAAAAGACTATAGATTTATTAATCGATTCCAACTTGGTTTTACTTCGAGTTGATGAGGTTTGGCAGCGAGCCCAAACGGATTGGGATGCTTGGCGGAATGCCGGTTTAGCAAAATGTTCACCGAACAAAGCTCCTGCGATTTTAAAAGCAGATGAATTGCAACGGCAGACCTCACTGCTTGCCTACTACAACCTTACCGCTATGGCGGATGGCAAGCAGACATTAAGGGATTTGGCGGTTAAGTTGAAACAACACCTATTACTTTTGACTCAATCTCTAACGCCCTCTATGCGCCAAGGGTTAATAGGACTAATTGACGTTGAGGATCTCAACTCATATGGGACAGTTGCAGCTCCTAAAGCTCAACCAGCACCCGCCAAAACTCCTGTCAATTCGGTTCAATCGCAACCCCATAGTCCCCTAGTAGCTTATATCGATGACAGCCTAATCGACAGTCAGAGGATGAGTCATATTCTCAGCCAAGCTGGCTATCAGTTCATCAGTATACAAGACCCAGTGACAGCGCTGCCGACGTTACTCGAACGCAAACCCGACCTAATTTTCTTAGATTTGGTCATGCCCGTTGCTAACGGTTATGAAATCTGCGCCCAGATTCGCCGCGTTTCATCCTTCAAAGACACACCGGTAATTATTCTGACTAGCAATGACGGAATTGTAGACCGGGTACGGGCCAAGATGGTTGGTTCCTCTGGCTTTTTGGCAAAGCCGATTGATTCAGATAAGGTGCTAGCAGTTCTGCAAAAGTATCTAGCAGCTCCAACACCTGCCCAATTGCAGCGATCGCCAACTGCTCGAGATTGGTCTACAGGCCAGCAAATTTGAACCCAAGAGTCATCTGAAAATTTTTGGATTACAGACAACGTATTTTATTTTATGACTACAGTTCTTTTAGTTGAAGATAGCTTGACCGAAACCGAGGTACTGACCCGTTACCTCTCTCAGGCGGGTCTAACGGTGGTCAGTGTCAAAAGTGGTGAGGAAGCACACATCAAGCTGCAATCCCAGAAGCCTGATTTGGTAATACTTGATGTAATTTTACCAGGACAAAGCGGGTTTGAACTCTGCCGTCAACTCAAGACTAATATTAATACCAAAAAAATTCCTGTGGTAATTTGCTCAACGAAAGGAACCGAAGCTGACAGACTTTGGGGTTCGATGCTGGGGGCTGATGCCTACATTTCTAAGCCAGTAGATCAGCAAAAACTGATGCAGACCATTCACCAATTGACGGTTGTATAGATTTTAGTCCTTAGTCCTTAGTCCTTAGTCCGAAGAGGGGTTGAATGTTGGAAAGTTGGCAGGTTGGAAACGGGAGCAGGTTAATGGGTTCAAACCTTAAACCTGGGGTACGCCCGTTGCACTAACAACCTTAAATCTTTAAACCTTAAACCTTAATGACTAATGACTAATGACCAATGACAAAAAACCAGGATGGAAATATGTTCACCCAAAAGTTTGTCAGCTCAACAGCGAACAGCCTTGAATCGCTGGCATTAGACTTTCTTAATGAAGCTCCAATTTCTCCAGAAAGTGGAGAGCGATTGCTTCGCTTTCCCTTAGGTCGCGAAGATAGTGCGCTACTGCCCCTAGAGCAGATCGCGGAAATCATCAGGGTGAACGTCGCGGAAATTTTGCCCGTCCCTGAAATGCCGAGTTGCGTTTTGGGAATTTGCAATTGGCGGGGAACAATGCTTTGGCTAATCGACCTGAACCATCTGGTTGGTTATCCGCCTCTGTTCCAGCAACAACAAGTATTGTCAACTCCCATGGCGATGGTAATTCAATCCAAAGAGCAGGCTGTGGGGTTGGTCGTGCAGCAAGTCAACGACATTGAGTTGCATGAATTGCAAAAACTTCAGCCGACTGCTCCAGGGATATTGCCATCCAAGCTCTTGCCCTTTGCTCTAGGCGTTCTGCCTCAAGGCAATGGCCCTGTCTTAGATGTCACAGCTATTATTCAATGTCCCCTGTGGCAGATACATCGAGGAAGAGTTTCTTAAAAATGATGAATTAGCAATTATGAATGATGAGGCCAAGAAGTTGAAAGAATGATGAATTAGCAATTATGAATTATAAAAAAATTGACATCTATAATTTATAGTTCCTGATTCTCCCATTCCGATAAGGATAAGGATTTACTCCCAATTCATAATTCACCAATTCAGTTGAAGGGCGCAAGGACTATACCGAGAACAAGGTCTTTTCCGGAAATTAGGTAATGGGTCATTTGTCGAGGTCAAACCCTTCGGGTAGGGAAAAGGGAAAAGGAAACCACCAACATCAATGTAGGGGCGATAGGGGAGGAGGCGAGAAATATTGCTGGACGCTCTGTTTCTTATCTTTCCTTTCCATTAATAAGTTAAGGAGATTGAAACCCGGTTGCGTTTCTAGTTCTTCCCCTTTCTCCCTTAACCCTTCCCCTTTCCCCTAGAGAAACGCAGTTTCGGTCATTGGTAGAAAGAGGATTGCCCGATACCTATGACTTATTACCCCTGTGTGAACTTGTGTATGCACAGTTGACAGGAAGTCATCTACTTTGACATTTCCCCGTAGAGGCTAATCATGACGAACCTTAGTCACACCAATTTAGTGAATAACAATAGCGATATGACCATTGAGGAGTTTACTCCGGACACACAAGAACTGGAGACATCTGAATCAATACACAGTGCTCATCCCAGTTTCGACCCTTTAGGGAGTACGAATAAGAGTAATGGAGATGGTACAGCTACTGGGTTAATCGCTAATGGGGATAATCCCAACCAAGCGTTAGCATTAGTAACCGCAATTAAAGCAGACCTCGAGCAGGCGGGAGAGCTGGCTCAACCTGAAACCCAAGAGAAAATCCTTCAGTTGGAAAAGTGGGTTCAAAGCCTGCAAAACGGAGGTAAGCGTCTCCCGAATGTCACGACCGAGCAATACTTCAAGCAGCAACGGCAGTGGTTATTAAACCTTACCACTCAGATGCGCCGAGCTGGCAATCTGGAGACCCTGTTCAACACTACAGTAAATGAGGTTCGTCAGTATTTACAGGTAGACCGAGTATTGATCTACCAATTCCAAACTGAGAACCAGGGCATGGTAGTGGCTGAGTCGATGGTGGCTGGCTATACTCCTAGCCTTGGGGAATCCCTACCAGCGATCGCGTTTGGTGCTGGTGAGCGGTTAGAGTACCAACAACAGCAAGTTGTAGCCCTAGAGCATATTTATCAAAAGACTCGGAGTCCCTACCAACTCCAACTGATGCAAAAGTATCAGGTCAAAGCCAGCATCAGTCTACCGATTCTCTTACAAGGATCACTATGGGGCTTCCAAGGGAAAGTTTGGGGTTTACTGGTCTTACAGCATTGCTCTGGTGTGTCCCGGCGATGGCAGGAAGCAGAAATTAATCTGCTCTACCAAGTCGCTAGCGAAGTGTCGCTAAACTTACAGCCAGAAGAACTTCGCGCCCAAAAGCAAAAACTGGTTGCTCAGGACAAAGCTGCCGGAAAAGTTGTTGCTCAAGTCCTGAAAAAAATTCTTCACTCTCTTGATGTCGAGAGCGTCTTTACCAGCGCCACCAAGGAACTTCGGCAGCAACTCAATTGCGATCGCGTCGCCGTCTATCGCTTCAATTCTGACTGGAGTGGAGAATTTGTGGCTGAGTCGGTGGGGCCAGACTGGACACCGTTGGTAGGACCCGATATCAAAAAAGTCTGGGTCGATACCTATTTGAAAGACACCCAGGGAGGTCGGTATCGTCAAGAAGAAACTTTGACGGTAGATAACATCTACACGGCTGGTATGAATTCCTGCCACATCGACTTGTTGGAGCAATTTGAGGCGAAAGCCTTTGTCCTCGCGCCAATTCTGGAAGGAGAAAAGCTGTGGGGATTACTCGCTGCCTACCAGAACTCAGGACCGCGTCACTGGGAAGAGGCAGAAATCAGCATGTTGGCTATAGTGGGCCGACAGTTTGGCGTCGCTCTACAGCAAGCGGCATACCTGGAAAGCCTTCAAGCTCGATCTGGGCAACTTGCTAAAGCCGCAGAGCGAGAGCGGGCAGTGGCCAAGGTGATCGAAAAGATTCGCCAAAACTCCGACATTGAAAAGATTTTTCAGACCACCACTCTGGAAGTCCGCAAACTCTTCAATATCGAGCGAGTGACCGTTTACAAGTTCCGCGATGACTATTTCGGTGACTTTGTCACCGAGTCGGAGTCTGGGGGGTGGCCCAAACTGGTAGGCAGTGGTTGGGAAGACCCCTACTTGCAAGAACACCAAGGTGGCCGCTTCCGCAACAACGAAGCCTTAGTTGTTGATAATGTCTACAACGGCGGTTTGACTGAATGCCATGTGGAAGCCTTAGAGTACTTCGGGGTCAAATCCTGCATGGTAGTCGCTATCTTCCAAGGTAAGAAACTGTGGGGATTGCTCAGTGCGTTTCAACATAGTGGTGTCCGGCACTGGGAAGACAATGAAGTCAAAGTGCTCAGTCAAATTGCCAATCAACTGGGTGTAGCGCTGCAGCAAGCAGAGTACCTGGAACAGTTGCGGGAACAATCCAACCAACTGGCAAGAACTGCAGAACTGGAGCGTGCGGCAACCCGAATCGTCGCCAATATCCGTCAGTCCGTAGACCTAGAGACAATTTTCAAGACAACGTCTCGAGAAATCCGCCAGATGCTCAACACGGATCGGGTGGGCGTGTTTCGCTTTCACGCTGACTCCGACTTTAATGATGGGGAATTTGTCTCTGAAGATGTTCTGCCCAACTATCCCTCTGCAATGGACGTTAAAATTCACGACCACTGCTTTGGCGAAAAGCACGCTCAATATTATCGGGTAGGGCGTGTCTGGGCAGTGACTGATATCTACCAGGAAGGTCTAGCGGAATGTCACCTTGCCATCCTCGCGCCCTTTCAAGTGCGGGCCTATTTGGTGGTGCCACTGCTGAAACGGCGAGAATT
>JBFLZA010000115.1:0-16621 GCA_040756535.1 Cyanobacteriota bacterium | reverse complement strand
GGAAGTTGTAAGGTATGGACTTCGCCCAGGACTCGCTGAATAGGAGTATCTACGATTGGCGGTCTTTTTGCAGGCTCTTGATGTTCTTTATCACTAAATTCCTTTAATCTGGGCCATCCAGCTTCTGCCTCTGCGGCCAGTTGACGCCCTACCGATAAACCGCCTTCAACAAACAGGTATATCGGATAAAGCAAAATTTGCGCTCCCCAGACAGCTGCAACTTTAAGATGACGTGCTGTGCGCTCAACTTGGTCTGTCAATCGCAGCGCTTGGCGGTTAAGAAAATTAAACAATCGACTTTGGTAGCGACCAGGGGAAGCAGGAGGCATGATGATTAACTACTGAGTAAGCAAATAACTGGCAAGCTGGAGAGCCATCCAACTTTCTAATTCTGACGCTTTATTGGTTAGCGTGAACGGTGAATTAGGCTGCGGTCTAGGTTCTCTTACCGTATTGCTGAATATTGCTTGGCTCGAACCCAGGAAACTGATTAATTAGGACTTAAAGGTGCCAGAGCGTCAAAATCAGTGCTTAAAAATCAACAATAGGAAGTGCTCTGATTTTATCGAAAAATATGACTGACCCTGTGATCTCGGTGACTACAAGGTACGAAATTAATGAAGCCATTGAAAAACTACGTGCCTTCACTCAAGTCAATGTTCAGCATCACTGGCGATGCTGCCCTCAAGACCTTCCGGCGGCTGTTGCCACTCAATCGGCACAGTGGCAGGATTGGCCCATTGCCGACCTGAATCCGAAAGGATACATCGTTTGGTCAGCAGGACAGCAGATCATGTGGCTAGGTCAACAATTTATCATCCCTCAGGATTTACAAGGGTATCCTTTGGCTGGATTAAGCTTGCGATTAGCGTTGACTTGGTGGGCCCAAGATGCCCAGATTTTCGTCAATGGTCAGTTGGTGCAACAGGGAGATTTGTTTGATTCCTCCGCCAGAGTACTGCTGAGTGAGAGTGGGGAACCAGGAGAAGAGATTGCAGTAGCATTGCGGTTGGTCAGTCCAGGCCATGATATTGGGGCATTAATGCGTTCAAGCTGCGTATATGAATCAACGGACAACATCGACCCCGGTTTTGTGGCTGATGAGTTAGCTATTTTGCAAAAGTATCTGGAAGCTTTTGAGCCAGAACAATTAGATAACTTGGCGGCAGCCGTTGCTGAAATTCATTGGGAGGCCGTATCACAGCAGGAAGAATTTACGCGATCGCTCTCCACATTACGCTACAACCTCCAATCCCAAATCCCAAATCCCAAATCTAAAATTTTCATGCTAGGTCATGCTCACCTAGATATGGCTTGGTTGTGGACAGTGAGTGAAACCTGGGAGGTTGCCCAGCGTACCTTTGAATCTGTATTAAAACTACAGCAAGAGTTTCCTGAACTCACCTACTGCCATTCCACGCCTGCTCTTTATGCCTGGATCGAACAACATCGTCCTGACTTATTTGCCGCTATTAAACAACAAATCGCAGGAGGTCGATGGGAAGTAGTGGGGGGGATGTGGGTAGAACCGGATTTAACTTTGATTGACGGTGAATCTATTGTCCGGCAGGTACTCTACGCTCAGCGTTACGTCCAAGAAAAATTCGGTCAGTTGACAACCGTTGCTTGGGTACCCGATAGCTTTGGGTTTTGCTGGCAGCTACCGCAACTGCTCAAACAAGGTGGTATTGAATACTTTGTTACCCAAAAACTGCACTGGAACGACACCACCAAGTTTCCCTATGGTGCTTTTTGGTGGCAATCCCCGGATGGCACTCAAATTTTTAGCCTGATGTCTCCCCCCAATACCGCAGGCGTTATGGACACGAATCCGCTCATAATGGCATCTTACGCGATTGACTGGGAAACTCAGACTCACCTAAAAGACGTCTTCTGGCTTCCGGGTGTTGGTGATCATGGGGGTGGCCCTACCCGCGATATGTTACAGGTGGCAAAGCGTTGGCAGCAGTCGCCCTTCTTCCCCTGCCTGGAATTTACCACTGCTCGGAGCTATTTACAGCACATTAGGAAGCAGCTAGAGAGAGAGTCAAGGAACAAGATTGTAGGGGCGAGTTTAGCAGACAAACCTGTAGAAAAACCGATATCCTTGCCACAAAACCCGCCCTCTTTAGAGAAGCAGGCGAGTACTTCCCAAGCCCCAATTCCCAATCCCGTCTGGAATGATGAGCTATATCTAGAATTCCATCGCGGCTGCTACACCACTCACGCCGACCAAAAGCGCTGGAATCGTCGTTGTGAGGGGTTATTATACCAAGCCGAACTCTTTGCCTCTCTCGCCACCCTAACCACTAACAAAACTTATCCTAAGCTTCAGTTGGAAGACGCTTGGAAAAAGGTGTTATTTAATCAATTCCACGATATTTTGCCAGGAACATCGATTCCGCAAGTGTTTGTGGAGGCTAATGAAGCTTGGCAGGAAGTGAAGAAGGTTAGTTCAGAGATATTGGAAGAGTCGTTAAAAGCGATCGCTTCCCACATTACCCTACCCCCTCCACCACAACCCGATGCTAAGCCAATCATCGTCTTCAACTCCCTCAATTGGCAGCGTTCCGAACTCGTTGTCGTTTCCTTGAAAGAGACTGAGGACTGGGGCGTCGGGCGTCGGGATTGGGAAATTTACGATCTTTCAGGGGAAAAAGTACCATCCCAGATTAGTGAAGAATCAAAGCTTTTGTTTCTGGCAAAGAATATCCCCTCCATCGGCTATCGTCTCTTTTGGCTGTGCCCCATCCCCCATCGTCCATCCCCCATCCCTAATTCTCAGTTCCCAGCAGATTTTGTTTTAGAAAACGAATTCCTGCGGGTTGTTGTTGACTCAAATAGTGGGGATTTGAGCAGTGTCTTTGATAAAATCAACCAGCGAGAAGTTCTCAGTGCCCCAGGAAATCAACTGCAAGCCTTCCAAGATAGCGGTCAATACTGGGATGCTTGGAATATTGACCCCAACTATGCTCAGCACCCCTTACCTCCAACTCAACTCAAATCGATTCAGTGGATAGAACGAGGAGTAGTGCGATCGCGTTTGCGTGTTGTACGCCAGTTGGGACAATCCCCATTTTGCCAGGATTACATCCTTGATACCGAATCCCCAATTTTGAAAATTGCCACAACCGTAGACTGGCAAGAACGTCATGTATTGGTAAAAGCGGCTTTCCCCTTGAACCTGGAAGCTAACTATGCTACTTACGAAACTCCCTGCGCTGCCATCCAACGCCCCACTCAACCCCAAACTCCTGCCGAACAAGCCAAATGGGAAGTTCCCGCCCTGCGTTGGGCAGATCTGACAGCTTTTAAACTAGACGATACCCCTCAAAATCAAAATCCATCGGGCTTAACCAGCAGTTCTTTAATCCACAATCCACAATCCAAAATCCCAAATGGCTACGGTGTCAGCTTGCTCAATGATGGCAAATACGGTTACGATTCTCAGCCTTCTCAATTACGCTTAACGTTACTCCGAAGCCCTTGCTGGCCTGATTCAGAAGCGGATAGAGGTATCCATCAATTTACTTATGCCCTCTATCCTCATAGTGGGAGTTGGCAGTCAGCTAGTACTGTTCAACGAGGTTATGAGCTGAATCTACCCTTAATGGTGTTGTGGTGCGATCGAGAAAAAAATGGGACAGACGTTCACTCACCTAGTTCCTCTAACTTCGGAGAATACTCTGTATCCAAAAATCTTCCAGCAGTTGGTCGGTTGTTAGATTTACAATCTCCAAATCTAGTCTTGATGGCGCTGAAGCAATCAGAAGATGCGCCCGATCAATGGATTATGCGGTGTTATGAATGTCACGGCAATTCAAGTGAGTTGTCGCTGAAGAGTGATTTAAAATTAGCGATCGCTAACCCTGTGGATTTATTAGAGCGACATTCTCAAACCTCTGAACCATTACCGGATAGACAACCCTTTAGCATTTCTCCCTGGACAATTGCAACTTTTACCGTGCTGTCGGCATCAATAAATTGAATTGAGTGGCCTGAATTTGCCTCAAATCACCCAGTAGGATGAAACATCTAGAGGAAGTGTACTCACTCAGTCTCCACTCTAATCAACTGAAAAGCGATCACTCCCAGACTTGTGTTCTTCCTTACACGCTTAACTTATGGTCACAAACATTAATGACCACACATACACAATTAGGAGCATGGAATCGCTCGCTAGGGTCGTGTAAAAGTTTTTGAAGATTATTGAATAAGGTTCAAGATTCAATCAGAATTGGCTATACCACGACCCTGCTAATTAGCGACACCTTATAGATGGATCAATCTTCATGATCTTCAAATGGATCGTTTAATTCCGCAGAAGGCGGCCCAAAAGCCGTGTATACAGAGAATGCAGTGATAGAAAAAACAACCACACCGATGGAAATGATAAGAACTGTTGCGGGTTCCATGATATAGATAAATTATGAATCCGATACCCCTATAATATTACGGAAAGTTACAAAAAATCTATTGAGATCGATTCATAGGTGACTCATGGCACAACGGACGCGGTTAGGAGATGTACTCAAACCTCTCAACTCGGAGTATGGTAAAGTGGCTCCAGGATGGGGAACGACGCCCTTGATGGCAGTCTTCATGCTGTTATTTTTGGTTTTTTTACTGATTATTTTGCAGCTTTACAACTCTTCACTGCTGCTTGAAGGTATTAATGTCGATTGGAGAAGCTTGGGTCAGTAAACTGCCCCCATAAAGCTCCAATAAATCCTTCATTCCCCGGCTAGTCCGGGTTTTTTCGTTGGAAAATTCGACCTCAGCACAGATCACAAGGGGTGAGGGAAACGCCAGTAGGATAAAAGTTTCTCTCTTGCTGTACATGAGAAAATACAAGCAGCAACCTCTAGACACAGTGAACCTATCTACTTAGCCAGCTTTCTTTGTGTACAGGTCTAGACAGTCTTCGGTGAAATCTTGGAGGGATGAGAGTGTTAATGTGTTCAGATACTGAGGACTGCGACTTGACAAATTTTCAGGAGGTCATCACATGAATGTTTTTGGTATTGGTCTGCCGGAAATGGCTCTAATTCTGGTCATTGCCCTCTTGGTCTTTGGCCCCAAGAAGTTGCCAGAAATTGGTCGAAGTTTAGGGAAGGCAATTCGAGGCTTTCAAGAAGCATCTAGGGAGTTTGAAACGGAATTTCAGCGTGAGGCTCAACAAATAGAGCAGGCGGCGAAGACACCACAACTTCCTGAATCTGAGGATGTCACAGCTAAGGAAGCTGCCGTAGCGGAGTCTAATAATCACACGACTACTTCATCATCTCAACAGACTTAGAACATCTTCAGTACGTACGCGTGTTATAGCCCGCATTGGCGGGCTCTCGGCTTTGTCCAAGGTTGGTGTAATCGTGCGAGGATGTCTGTTGCATTACCAGCCACTTCGGCTTCTCCTAAACCTCGACTAGTTCGTCAACCTCACGGGTCAATAATTAGCTAGGGCACCCTGTTTAACCGCTTTGGAAAGAGAAGGAAATCGGTCAGCGATTGCACACCTTGTTGAAAGTCATTTCCGGTTGACGCTCTCGCCACTACGAGAGACATTCTTGTTTCAGACCTCAGACCTGCCATTCTTTTGATGAGTAGGAGCCTCAAACTTGTAACCGACACCCCGAACAGTTTGAATTAATGACGGCTGACTCGAATCAAGTTCAATTTTCTTGCGAATTTGACCGATATGGACGTCAACGACCCGCTGATCCCCAACATAGTCGTACTCCCAAACTTCTTGGATGAGTTCCGAGCGACGCATGACTCGACCGGGGTGGCAGGCGAGGAAATGTAGGAGGTCAAACTCTAAGGCGGTTAAAGGAACAGGTTGTTCGTTGATGGTCACCTCACGACGACCTGGATCAATAACTAACTTATCAAACACGAGGCGCTGTTGTTCAGTAGGAGTAACTTCCCGTTTGCGCTTCAAAATCGCCCCGACTCGGTTTTCCAGCTCTTGCAAATCAAAAGGCTTCGTGAGGTAGTCATCACCCCCTTGTTTAAATCCTTTGTCTTTGTCAGCGGCGTCTCCCCGACTGGTAAGAAACAAGACAAAGACATCGGTACGGCTTTGCATTTCCTTACATAAGTTGTAGCCAATGGCATCAGGCAAATTCACATCCAGAATTACCAAGTCTGGGTTGAACTGCTCAAACAGGGTTAGAGCTGTCTTCCCATCATGAGCAGCCTGGATTTGATAGTTCTTCTTGCTTAAAAAGCGTTGAATTAAATTTCGGATGGCCGGGTCGTCATCCACGACAAGAATCTTGGCGGAGGCCATGGTCATAATTTTTCACAAAGAATCACAAAGAACTGGATTGTTGGGATCAACACGTAGGATTGTTTACACCAAAGGTGTATTGAGCATTTTAGACAATTATCGTCGTAGAATTAGGGGATGCCAATAGCTTGTGACATCCCACGTAGGACGGATAGTGAAGAAATTTCTCAAGAGCCTATCCACTTTTAGCACTTGAGGACGTGTTTCTCAAAACGGGAAAGTGGGTTCAGTAGAGAGCGCTTGTCTTCAAAGATCAAGCTAAACTAGCTTGCAGGGGAGTTGGCACAACACTCAATTCTTGATTAACCTGTTACCCTTTCGGTAGTAACAGCAGCATTGAGTGGGAACCATGCCTACATATATAACTAGTGTAAAGTTGCTTTCATACGAGTGAAAAGGGATGTCTCGGAGGTTTTGAATGAGCGATCAAAATCCCTACGAAAAGCTTGGGGTTACTGAAGACGCTTCTTTTGATGAAATTCAAGATGCTAAAGGACGCCTGATGCAGCAGCATCGAGGTGACCAGAAGGTCGTGGAAGCAGTAGAGACGGCTTATGATGCGATTATTATGGATCGCCTCAGAATGCGTCAAGAAGGCAAAATCAAGGTTCCAGAGCGCATTCGTTTTCCAGAGAAACTGTCTCAAGCTCCACCCAGTTTTTCCCAAGCTTCAGTGAATAATTCTCCGGCTTGGCTGCAAAGATTGGTGGATACCCCAACTCTAAGCGAGTTGCTCTGGCCAGCGATTTCATTTTTGCTCCTCGGCGGTGTAACGATTTTTTATCCTGCTCAGGACGAGTCGTCACTGCTATCTTTGGTTTTGGCGTTGGGCGTGGGATGTAATATTTACTTCCTTAATCGCAAAGAACAGAAATTTGGTCGCGCCATATTACTCACATTGGCAGGTTTGCTTGTCGGTGTAGGTTTGGGTGCTGTGTTAAGTGGTTTCATAACGATGCCAATTAGCTCCATCGGTTTAACAGCCGATAAATTTGCCACAGTGGTAACCCTGCTGATTCTTTGGCTGATTAGTAGCTTCCTACGCTGAAAACAGCCTTAAAGTAAGGGGTAATCCTCACTTTTGGGAAAATTTCCAGCCTCAAGAGCCAAATTTTAAGTTGAAGTAGTGAATGCTGTAGTATTTGTGCTGTGGCTTCATAGCGAGTGTGGGCAGTGAATCTTGGTGCATCAAGCTTCAACTTCCCTAGGGAAGGCGAGTACCAGGTCAAACTGCGATCGCTAACCCTGCTGCGAGTTGGGATAACCTAGAGAGGAGCTGGGAGTATCGTCACTCCTCTAAATCTCTCTCTTGGGGTGGTTATTCAAGAAAAGCTCTTATCAAGAGTCAGAGCATATCTTGGGTGATATCGCCAGTCTTGACTCAGCCGTTACTAAAGCAGTAGCGCCGAATTGAAGGGAAAGTTTACCTCAAAGTGCAGGGGCTAAAGCTATCTAGCTCTTGTACTCGGTGCACGCTCATCACTAACTTATCCACTCCCACCTTTAGTATTTGTTTTAGAGCCTATCCCCTGAGAGCTGCCTCAGTGGCGAATTTATTTGAGCAAAAAAGAGCTGTGTTACATTTGCTCAAGCGGGTCTTTGGAGGTTGGTTTCATTATTGTAATAATTTTTATTATTACTTAAAAAAATAAATTTTCTTAGCTGACTTAGTTTTGCTCTCCCCAACTTCTCTGTCGCTACCTCTAATTCATCCCCAAACTGCCTCGCTTGATCTGTTCCCGCTCAATGGCTTCAAACAGAGCACGAAAATTGCCTTCTCCAAAACCTTGTGCCTTTAAGCGACGCTCGATCAGTTCAAAGAAAAAAGTGGGTTGCTCAAAAATTGGCTGGGTAAAGGTTTGAAGGAGCAAGGCGTTGTCAGATTTCTGCTGCCAATCGACCAAAACTTGTTGGGTCGCGATTTCTGCCAATTCAGCCGCTGATAAAGGAATATTGTCCTGATTCAGTCGCAGATGAGCGTAGTAACTTCCAGGAATAGGGAGAAAGGAAAGTCCTCGGTGGCGCAGGTGCGCGATCGCTTTTACGATTTGAGGAGTGTGTAACGCTATGTGCTGAATTCCAGGGCCGGAGTTGATGTCCAAAAACTCCTGAATTTGAGAATTTGTTGACGTGGGTTCATTAATGGGAAATTGCACACCACTCTCCGGATGAACCATCACTTGAGAGCGCAATCCTGAGTAATCCGTTTCAATGGTATAGGTCTGCTGGCGCTGAAATCCCAAAACTGCTTCATACCAGCTAAGTGCCCGTTCCAAGTCACCAACGGCGACGTTCAAGACAATATGGTCAATTCCTGTAAAAAATGCGGAGTTAGCCGTTTGCAGGGGCAATCCCTTCTCGTCAACCTTCGGAATGGTTACCCCTGGCTTAACCTCGGTGGCAGAAAACTTGCTGCAAAGACTCTGGGCTGAACAATCAGTCAAACTCAAGAAATCAAATGTGACTCCTGAATCGGCTAATACTGACAAAAAGGATGCCTTTCCTGTGTACTCGCTCAAGGTGTGGCTCACACAACCCCAAGCGGCAATTTTTCCCCATTTTACGCTTCCTCGATCCAGTTGCCGTTGCTCAACTGGCTGCAAGACTTTCGCTCCCTTTGCCACAGCCCTCTCCATAATGCTTTCTAAATCTGAAACTTGAAAAGCAATATCAGCAACACCGGGAGGATGCAAACGCAGAAATTGAGCAATAGGACTTTCTGAGGTGATAGGGGAAGACACAACAATGTAAACGGAGCCATTTTTCACCACACTTGTACAAGTATGGCGGCTGGAACCCGATGCCACCGATTGAAAGCTCATCTGGTTCACGAACCAATCGCGGGAGGCTCTGGCGTCTTTTACATAGAAGTGAATGTAATCAATTTTCATTGCCTAGCCCATATGGGATTGTGCCTGCGTGTCAATTTTGCCGTTTTTTGGGGATTTTCAGGTCATTCCCAAGGATGATCGTTCCAGATCAGAAAAACAAGTGACTTTCTGGCTGAATGTTGATTTCCATCGGTACGGCTTGGGGGTCAGCCTTGAGGGCAAAGAGAATAGCATCAGCAGCCGTTTCCGGTGTCAGCATTTTGGAGCGGTCTACCTTCAAATTGGCATTATCCCAAAAGGGAGAATCAACACCACCGAAGTAGAAGAGTGTGAATTTAATACCAAAGCGCTTTAATTCTTCTGCCATGCACTTACTGAAACCGACGACACCAAACTTAGCCGCACAGTAAGCGGATGCCATCACCATTGAATGCTTGCCCAAAATGCCGACGATGTTGCAAATGTGCCCCAACCTTTTTTCCTTCATGACTTCAGCCGCTGCCTGAGCGGTGTAAAAGCTGCCTTTTAAGTTCAAGTCGAGCATGGCATCCAAATCAGCGGGTGCGATTTTGTTGTACTGCTTCATGATCGCAGCACCTGCTGCATTGACCAAAACATCAATTTGACCAAATTGGGCGACAGCCTTCGACATCAGCGTTTCGACCTGATCAGGGTTAGTGATGTCTGTGGGAACGGTCAACACTTGCCCTGCCTCTAAGTTGGTCAGTTGAGAGGCTAGAGTCGCTAAGCGATCGCTATCTCTTGCCGCTAATACCAGACTGGCTCCTTCTTGTGCCAGTTTCCGCGTTAAGACCGAACCAATGCCACCAGTAGCACCAACTACAACAACGACTTTATCTTGCATCTTAATTTTTACATTTCTTTACACTATCCCATGATACTGATAGGGACGCGACTCAAGTCAAGTCATATCATGTTCGCTTGAATACTTATCGTTAAGGCAGACGCTCCAGACGCGGATAGTTTTTGTGATGATTACTTAAACGGACTTGATATCAAACGTCAAATGTCAAAAGCTAAAAAAGTACCCTATGATTCAAAATAGGGACGGATGACCTTACTATACAAATATTCTGTTTTTAACCACAGATGCACGCAGATAAACGCAGATGATTCTGATGATGTTTGGGTTTTTTTCACAGACATATTTTGCCTTTTGCCAGAGTTTAGTGCTTTAAATCCTCTCCCAAGGTGGTGGGGATTTAAACATTCGCTCCGCTATAGTTTTGCCACGCCTGCCAGAAAACGTAAATCGAGAGAATCGCTAACAGTGAACGAAAGGCTAAACTGACGATGCGATCGGGTAATTTGGGTAAAATTCGGGTACTAATTTGCGCTCCCAACAAGCCGCCTGTACCTAAAAGTAGTCCTTCAACCCACAAAACATTCCCCCGAAAAGCGTGTCCTACAGTCGCTGAAATGGCTGTAATGATAATGACACCTAAACTCGTCTGAATTGCCGTTTTAATCGTTTCTCCCAACAGCAATATTTGCAACGGCACCATAATCACACCGCCACCGACACCAAACAAACCTGCTAGTACGCCTGCGGTACTACCAGTGATAATTCTCGAAACAGCGGGGTTTATGCCTGAATCTTGATTGGGTGTCTCGCCTGCTGCCTCCTGAATTTGTTGTTTTTCTTTGGCACTCAGGCGTTTACGGAGTTCAACGAGGTAGATATTAATCAGTAGCAGTAACCCAAATGCTGCCAGTAACCAATAAGGAGGGAATAGTTCTGCGAGATACGCACCAATTTGAGCCGTGATTACAGCAGGAAATCCAATCCCCACTACTCGATTGAAGCTAAAATAGCCCATCCGCCAATTCTGTACACTACCAGAAATCGCTGTAATCACAATTGACAGACTACTGGTGGCAACGGCTTGAACAGGCTCATATCCTCGAGCTACCAACAAAGGTACGAGAACAGTGCCACCCCCGATGCCGAGAAATCCTGCAAGAATTCCTGCAAACAAGCCACCACCAGCAAAAATTAATAAAGTTGTGGGCGTCATAGTGCGATCGCTTTTGGCAATATCGACTTAGGTAGCATACCGTGAACGCCCTTTTGAGGGGTATTGACAACCTGGGTAATGTGAAAGTTGACGGCAAGGCTGCACAAGACGTAGGCCTCTTCTGCACTCAATCCAGCAAAGCGTTCTAGAAAGGTAATCATCTGTGTGAGGGCAAACTCAAATGCCTCATCCAGTGTTTTACCAAAACCCATTGTGATGATATGAGTTGGGGTTTGGGCGATCGGGGAGGTGAATGACAAATCCTTACGCAGCTTAATCTGGATGGTGCCGTTCATCGAAGTCTCGATCGCGGTTACATCAATTTCACCATCACCTTGAGCCGAATGCCCGTCCCCAATTGACAATAATGCGCCAGGAACAAAAACAGGTAAGAAAATGCTTGAACCCGCTTGCAGTTCTCGATTATCGATGTTACCCCCATAAATACCAGGAGGAACTGAAGAACGATGCGTTTCGTCTGTAGCAACGCCAATAATACCAAAGAACGGCTGTAAGGGAATCTGGATGCCGCTACCTGTGGGAAATTCCGCAACACCCCTATCTAAATCCAAGGGAATAAAGCGCAGTCTCGGTTCGGTAAACTGTTGAGGTAAGGCTCCCCATCCTGAGCGGATAGCGTTGAAGCCTACTGGTAAACGGGGTGAAATTGCTTCCAGCTTTACTTCCAGAACGTCTCCCGGTTCAGCATCCTTCACAAAAATTGGCCCTGTTAGCAAGTGTGGGCCTGATCCGACTTTGCGTTCTGTGGGTAAATTCTGACAAATTTCCAGAAATTCCGGTGTCAGAAATTCTGGTGGTGCTTGGTCGTAGAGATAAAACCCTGTGTAGGTTTCAATATCGATGGTATCACCTGAATTAATAATTAATGCAGGTTTCAAATGATGAGAAAAACCGCCTAGATGCACAGTCTGGCAGGTGGCTTTGAGGAGGTGGTGATTCATTAGTTCTTAGTCATTAATCATTGGTCATTAGCCATTTATCATTAATCATTAATTTAGCGATTCTATACTCTATTTACTGATAAAATGGCTACTTCTGATTGTAGGTTTCGCTTAGCCTTCTCTTCTAAAGTGGCGAACATCTCATGAGTTAGATAAATTTCATCTCTTTGTAAAAAATTTTGTAAAACTCGTTTCCTGCCCAGGATATATTCAGTGTCAGCCACCCAGGAATACTCTTGACGAATGGCTCTAGCATACGCTCGATAGTCTGATTCGGATGAACCAAGAATGGCTAAGTCAGCATCCAGAAGGATATGACTGTCTATATCTATGGATGGTGCTTGATGATTTTTAGTAGTCAAAATTAGGTTTTTGACACGGGCAATTTTGGATTGGGGGATTTTCAATGAGATTAAAACAGATTCAGCATATTCAGCACTTTTCTCTTCGTTATCTTGAGCTGTAGTGTTATAAATAACATCATGAAACCAAGCAGCAAGCTGAGTAGCAGAAAAATCTAAGCTAAGTGAACGTAACGACTCAATAGTTTCTAGAACTTGATGAATATGCCCTAGATTATGATATGAGCGATCGGCACTCGAATAGGCATTGATTAAGTCAAAAAATACCTTCTGCCCCAATTCTGGTTCGATGGAAAATGATTGAAGTAACGTTTCCCAACGAGCTTGGAGTATTTCAATCAAGTTGCTCAAAGGCTTTATCAAAGACGATAAAAACTAATATTAAACCGTTTCAAGGCAGAAGTATAAAAAGATAAAAACTGGGTTGACGCAAGAAGAGCGATAACATTCTTTAGGGATGGAAATCACAACTCCTACCCAACAATTGTTCAACCTTCACACTTCAGATGACGATTAGCAAAGATTTATGGCAATCTAATCAAGACCTAGCAAGAGCTTGTCTTGAACACCCGTTTGTCCAAGGTATCGCTAATGGTACCCTCGATCGCACTAAATTTGCTTACTACGTCGGTCAAGATGCCTTTTTCCTGGAAGCGTTTGCTCGTGCTTACAGTATTGCCGCAGCTAAGGCGACTGACTGGGAAGGATTCAATACCTTCCATGCGCTTGCTGGAGGTGTTCTCGAAGAATTGAAGCTCCACGAGGATTATGCGGCCAAATGGGGAGTAGACTTGCGAAACGTAGAACCCGGTGCAGCTACGCGTCGCTACACGGATTTTTTACTGGCAACTGCTTGGGGGAGTGAAGTAAGTTTAATTACGGTAGCGATGGCTCCTTGTATGCGTCTGTATGCGTTTTTGGGTCAACAGTTGGCAAAAAAGGGAATTCCCAACCACCAATATGGTGACTGGATTCGCACTTATAGCGATCGCGAATTTGAGGAACTGGCACAGAAGCTAGAGCGCTTGACTGACCAATACACCAAAAATTCGGCATCCGTAGAATCAACCTACCGCTATGCCATGTTATGTGAGCGAGATTTTTTTGAGGCAGCTTGGAAAACTGAATCCTAAGGGAAATGAATCTCTAACGCTGATCACAAAAATTCCAAACCTGGGCTACGCCCCGCTGCGCTAACAACCTTCAACCTTCAACCCCTTAACCCTCGAACCTTCAACCTATTTTTAGGTTAGACATTAGGCAACCACCCAGCAGCGATCGCCGCCAAAATCACTACCCCGAACACTAGGCGGTACAAAATAAAGACTAAAGTACTTTGGGTTTGTAGGAAGCGCAATAACCATGCGATCGATAGATAGGAAAATATAGCCGAAGAGATCACACCAACGATAATCGGAAGTAATCCAGCTTCCCCCAATCCTGCCTCTAGAGCATTCTTAAGCTCCACCAATCCTGCTAAGGTAATGGCCGGAACACCCAATAAAAAAGAAAAACGTGCGGCTGTTGCCCGATCTAAACCTATAAATAAGCCAGCTGTAATCGTTGAACCCGAACGCGATACACCAGGAATTAACGCCATAGCTTGTGCCAACCCCATAAATATCCCATCTTGAAGCGTTAACTCTTCAAAATTACGCTTGCGGTTGCCAATCTTTTCGGCTAGTCCTAACAACAGGGACATGACAATCGAGGCAATGGCGATCGCTGCCATACTACGTAGGGGCGAATTGTCAAAATCGGGAATGAGCGCCTTAATGAGTAATCCAAAGAAAACGATGGGTATGGTACCCAAGGCAATTCCTAGCGCTAAGCGGAAGTCTCTGTCTTGATAATCGGATTGGCGAATCGCTTTGAAAGCACCGATTGTGATGCTGCTCAAATCACTCCAGAAGTACCACAGCACAGCAGCAATACTACCCAACTGAATCACAGCGGTAAAGGTAACCCCTGGATCGCCCCAACCCAAGGCTACGGGCACGACTTTTAAATGGGCTGTACTGCTAATCGGCAAGAATTCGGTTAGCCCCTGCACGATACCTAAAATAAAGGCCTGAACAAGATTAACTTCGGCTGTCTGAGGGACGGCTACAGCTAATGTCAGTTCCGGTGACAGGGTTGTGCTGAGAGCTTTCAACGGGTTTAAAAGGAATGAAAGTAAGGCACCAGTGCCAAAGAGCAGATATAACCGGCGTTTGGAACGAACCATGAATTCCCTTTTGTATCTAGATTTAACGGTATCTACAGGCTAATCGTCATTCATTAAACCTCGATTAACTGGCTCTTGAATGCGATTAGATCATTTTTCATGCCCCTGTAGCAATCGCCCGGAGTGCGCTACGATACAGCGCGATCGCATTCAAAATTGCCACTCAAGTATTACTGACTCCGAGCTTTCTGAGCAAGCCAAAACGATTAAGCCTGAGCGTGGGGTGTAGGAGATAGGGTGTAGGGAACCCCAGCGATCAAGACAGGGGATGGAAATGCCAAAACGTTTCCTATGATTCGGGGAGTTGTACCGATTCATCAGGGCGACTTTTGATTTTTGACTTTGTCAGCTATTCAAAACTAAATTAGTATTAGTGTTATCCCCCCTGGGGGGATATTTAATCTCATGTGGTATCTTGAGATATGTAAAGATAAGTAAAGAATATTAACGTCATCTTGTTTAACAATACTTGGTTCTCATCATCTACTTCTGGCTACTTAAGTCAGCCAGAAAAATTGCTTCTTTCGGGAGAAGCCATAATACGCATTAACGTTCGTCAAGCTTGGTTAGTCTTTGCCGCCGCTGCTTTTTTAGTGAGCGTTCCCGTTTTTATACAAGCGCCCTTAGTCAGGCAGATGCCTTGGGTGAGTTTGGTAATGACACTGGGTTGGGTATGGTTGGGATTGAGGCTCTTTAAGCATCCAACAACGCAATTGTGGGGCGACCTACTACTGGGATTTAGCTGGAGTTGGCTAGCAGGCTCGATCTATTGGGGTTGGCTGCGTTGGGAACCCTTAATCCATCTGCCTATAGAGGCGATAGGTTTGCCCTTTGCTTTGTGGGGATTGTTGCGGGGCTGGGGCAGAGTCGGCAATCTGTTTTACCTGGGTTCCTTGTTTGGTACGGCTCTAACCGATGTATATTTTTATTTGGTCGATCTAATCCCTTACTGGCGACAAGTGATGCGAGTCGATCCAGCGCTAGCGACACCTATTTTTCAGAGTGCGATCGCGCAAGTGCAAACACCTTGGGGAATAGCGCTAGCCATTGTCTTGGCTAGTATCCTGTTAATCGTGGGTCTTTGGTCGTTAGCGAAAGGGCAGTTGGCTTGGTGGGCATTTGGTGGGGCAGTCTTGAGTACAATTTTGGTAGATAGTCTGTTTTGGTTGGCAGCTTCTATGGCTTGAATGCTACTAATGATTACTATGAATAATTTTTCAGCTTGAGAGCTAGTTAGTCGCTATCTTTCCGGAATCACTAGTTTGGCTCACGAATGCATCTACTAAAGCTACATCTCTATTAAACCCTTTTTTGCTTCTGTGCCTGTGGTGACTCTGCGATCCACTCCCTATTTGCTTCTTGCGACCGACACTGGTAATCGCTATCTGCCGTTAGTCGGTAGCAATTGCTGGACAGTTGGTCGTAGTGATGATAATAATTTCGTGCTGTCTGATCGGTGGATTTCCCGAAACCACGCGATGTTGCAGTGTACTGAAACTGGCGACTTCTATCTGATTGATTTAGGAAGCCGTAATGGCTCTTTTGTCAATGGTCGCCGGGTGAGTATTCCTGTGACGCTAAGGAATGGCGATCACCTGACCTTTGGCCAGACCGAACTTGAATTTCATTGCCCAACGAACAGCCGCAACTTGGAGAATCTTCAAGGTCAAGATAAAGAAACCCTGACTTCGACCTTGCACGTCCGTCGTCTGATTTCGGTGATGGTAATCGACATTCGCGACTTCACGGTGCTAACACGCCAGCTGGATGAAAAAATTCTCTCAGCCGTGATTGGTACTTGGTTTCGCCAGTCGGGAGACATCATCCGCACATCTGGCAGCTGGGTCGATAAATATATCGGCGATGCGGTCATGGCCATTTGGTTTCACAGCTCTCAAAGCTTCAGCA
>JBFLZA010000114.1:0-16728 GCA_040756535.1 Cyanobacteriota bacterium | reverse complement strand
CGGTTAAAGCATTTTTAGGATGTACCGGACATTTAAGTTGGTAACTACCTGTAAAAAAAATACAATCTGAGCAAGGAATTTGATGCAATCTTTTGACAGTATCAATTCCCTCTTTCGCCGCTATCCAACTAGTCCATAAAAAGAAAAGGATAATTGTCCAAGCCGATAAAAAAAATAGGATTTGCCAACTAGAAATTGGCAGATGACCTAGAGAATCAATGAGTTGAGGCATAGCTAGTTTATAACTTCCTTGAGTAAGTCAAATTGAAGGAGCTGATTAACTCAGTTTTTGCTCAAAGCTCTCCTAAGCGCTTCACAGAACAAACAGGTGGGCTTTTTAAGTAGCAGTACTACTTAGCAAATTTCCTGCCAAGACACTCCGACACCAATGAGGTTCCTCTCACAACTTTTTTCTTGAACTGAGTAGCTTCCTTTTTTGTCCTTACTAAGGAAAATAACTGATGCACTTTTTTCCACCGTCTAACTGAAGGATGGGTTTGTTATTAACTGAGTCTGTAACTATCAATACAGAAAGACGAAGTATTAATATTTATTAAAAATCACACAAACTCGTGCATTCAAATTCTCTCTTGTGGCAAGGGAAATGCCATTAAACAGAACACCCCGCAAAGATGGCTCTCGCGGGGTGAAAGCAAAGAGAATTCCCTGCTAGAAATAGGTGCATTTGCTCACGGGACGATTTTCTGGGTACGGGACTATGACCCCGAACAAAACAAAGGTAACGTTTTGGATCGGGTACTCAGGCATAAAGAGGCGATTATCTCCCACTTGTCTTGGGTTTCTCTATTCGATGGGGAAGCAACACGAGATGATACCCACGTTGCGTTTTGGTAAGCTGTTGTGCATAGAGTTTGCACATTTTCAAGTGAGGGAGTTGCGGGAAAAGAAAAAAGGTGAAGAGTTGGATTTATTAACAATTGGCAATTCGCAATTCGCAATTGATATTCAGATGGGGATGCGAGACCCCACCTGAATATGGGCAGCTTGATAGAAGCTGGGGACTCTAACCCGTCTTTAATTCCGAATTCTGAATTCATAATTCCGAATTCGGTTGACCTTTTCCCCTCGCCCCTTATCTCCAAAGGGGGCCGGAGAGTTCCCCTGTCCTCATAAGGGTGCAAGTTGTAAGCAAGGGCAGCTTATGAGATACTCAAAACCCCCTAGACTGTAATGCAGCACGCAACATAAGACCCAATAGGAGGGCTTGCATTGACTGAAAACCCAACTCCCCTCCAGGCTATTTCACGTAGTGAACTGCGACAGTTAGTTCGTAACCAACTGCACATGCTGCTGGAGCAAGGGAATCTTGAAGGAGCCAAAGCGCTACTCGTACCAGTACAACCGGTAGATATTGCCGAAGCGATCGAAGGATTACCAGAAGCAATGCAGGCGATCGCATTTCGCTTGCTCTCTAAAGATGAAGCGATTGAAGTCTACGAGTATCTCGACTCTAGTGTTCAAGAGTCGCTAATCGAAAAATTCAAACGTCAGGAAGTTCTCGACATCGTTGATAAGATGTCGCCAGATGACCGTGCACGGCTGTTTGATGAATTACCCGCCAAAGTCGTCCGGCGTCTGCTCGAACAACTCAGTCCAGAGGAACGTCAATCAACTGCCCAATTGCTGGGTTACGAAGCGGATACCACTGGGCGCATCATGACGCCTGAATATATCTCCCTCACAGAAGATTTGACGGTTAGCGAAACGCTAGAGCGTATTCGCCGTTTAGCCAATGCGAGTGAGGTGATTTATTACCTCTATGTCACCGATACAGCACGGCACCTGAGTGGCATTGTTTCGTTGCGCGATTTGGTGACTGCCCAGACTCAGCAAACTCTGGGGGAAATTATGGCTCGCGATGTGATCTATATTTTCACGGATACTGACCAAGCGGAAGTGGCACGGCTGATTCAACGCTACGACTTTCTGGCAGTGCCAGTAGTTGACCGGGAACAGCGTCTGGTCGGCATTGTCACCGTTGATGATGTTATCGACATTATAGAAAGGGAAAACACGAAAGATATCTATGCTCTAGGCGGCGGCGTGCAGGCGGAGGGTGACAATTATTTTCAAACCAATCTACTGGCAGTTGCCCGAAAACGGGTCGTTTGGTTGTTTGTTTTGTTGATTACTAACACGGTTACAGGGACAATTATCCGCTCTCATGAAGATATTTTGCAGCAAGTGGTCACCCTAGCGGCGTTTATTCCCCTGCTT
This sequence comes from Cyanobacteriota bacterium, assembly GCA_040756535.1. Taxonomy (GTDB): domain Bacteria; phylum Cyanobacteriota; class Cyanobacteriia; order Cyanobacteriales; family Coleofasciculaceae; genus JBFLZA01. The sequence goes on along the minus strand of JBFLZA010000114.1, from coordinate 14,490 downwards.
ACAGGTACTGGTGGTAATGTCGGCGCTCAATCCTCAACTGTGGTGATTCGCGGCTTGAACACTGATGAAATTTATAAATTAGGAGTCCCTCAAGTTGTCTTTCGAGAAGCGATGGCAGGCATACTTTTGGGAACTATTTTAGGAACAGTCGCAACGGTATGGGCTTACTTGCTGCAAGGGAATTTCTTTGTTGCTCTTGCCGTAGGGGTGAGCTTAATTGCGATCGCACTTCTTGCTTCCGTTGCGGGTTCGGCGCTACCGTTTCTATTTCGCTCCTTCGGTTTAGATCCAGCCCTCATGTCAGCACCCTTTATTACAACAGCGGTTGATGTTTTGGGTGTCTTAATTTATTTTCATATTGCCGAGGTAATGTTGGGACTTTAATATTACTTTAAAACTCGGCAGCTAAATCAGGTGTTTCTCGTGATTTGACACTCTCCGCCCTATAAGTGCGGAGATTCTTCGTTCACAGACCCAACTTGCTCTAACAGGATTGCTCCAATCAGAGTAGCGGTCGAATCTCCCGAAGCGTTCGGGTCTTTGACCCAAGTTCCCACATGCCCTGTGGTACTCAAGGCTAATTTCAGAATATTAATTGCAGCATTCCAGTCCCTGTCTAATACAAACCCACATTGACAAACATGGGTTCTCATAGATAGGGATTTTTTAACTACAGTGCCGCACTTAGAGCATTCTTGGGAAGTATAAGCCGGGTTAACTGCAACAGTTATCTTGCCAAACTTAACCCCAAAATGTTCTAGCCACTTTCTGAATTGATACCAACCTGCATCATTAATCGATTTGGCGAGACAATGGTTCTTTACTAAGTTTTTAACCCTCAAGTCTTCGTAGGCGACCAAATCGTTAGATTGGACAACGCAACGCGCCGTTCTCTTAGCGTGTTCTTCACGTTGCCAATCGCGAAGCGTGCGCGTTAGCGCCCCACTTATTTTGAGGTGTACTCGCCCTAATCTGTTAATGGCCTTTCTTTGGTTGGCAGAGCCTTTTTTCTTTCGAGAAACGTGGCGTTGTCTAAACTTCAGCCGTTTCTCGCCTGTTCGATAAAATCTAGGGTTAGGCTCGGTATAACCGTTGCTATCGGTATAAAACTCTTTGAGTCCTACATCTAAGCCAATCATCCTTCCCGTTAGCTCTGTGTCTACTTTGTTCTCAGTACTAATCAAGAACTGAACATAGTAACCATCAGCCCGACGAACTAACCTCACCCGTTTTATCTGTTCTAACTGGTAGAAGTTTAAATCCCACGTCCCTTTGAGTTTGAGCTTGCCAATCCCTTTCTTGTCGATGAAGGTGATTTGCTTGCTCGTTTCAGACAGCTTCCAGCCAGAGGTTTTGTACTCGACTGACCGAGAATTCTTCTTGAACTTTGGATAACCCTTTTTACCTGGAACAGACTTTTTACAGTTGCTGTAGAACCGAGCGATTGCACTATAAGCTCTTTCAACTGCAACTTGGCAAGCATGAGAGTTCAAGTCTTTGACAAAGGAAAACTCAGCTCTCAGCTTAGTGTTGTGACGATATAGCTGTTTCTGTCCTACACCTCGATTATCCATCCAATGGCGGACGCACTTGTTACGGACAAACTGAGCCGTTTTAATCGCCTCATCTATAGCAGCATATTGAGTTGTTTTTCCCTGAGCCTTGAACTCTAAAACAATCATTTGACGTGGAAAAACCTACATCAGCAACTATATCATGAATCAAGCCGTCCTAGAAGGACGGGGCTTGAATCCCATTATTTTTGGTCAAAAACACTACTTACAGGGGTTGAGCGTCTACCCTGTCGGGACATTACGGATGCAGGACACCCCAGAACAATGCCCCAGAACTCAGCCCAGAGCCAAGACAAGTTGTTCGAGCGACGATGGCATTCGATTTATTCATTTAACCCATGACGCTTCCTTTTCTAATCTTCAAATAAATCCACCCAAAACCAGTTGTTTTTAATTTTTTGACCCTCTAACAACCATATATAATAATTGAGATTTCCTACGCCAAAAAGTTTCTGTTGCCTAATTTGTTCTGAATCTGTTTTATAAATAAAAGCTGTATAATTAGGCTCCCATCTAAATCTAGAGAAGGTGTTAAAAAAGACAACCATTATTGGTTTATTAATCTTCTGATCTACAAGAATATTTATTTCTCCATCCGGTTCTCTCCCTTTGGAGAGGTGGGCGTATTTAGAGGGTAACATCATATTATAAATTTTGTAGGGATGGTTAGGAATTGGTATCTGTATTCTTTGTGGCTCCTCTGGTATTAATTGACCTGAAATTATCTGTGCAATTACGGTTTCACGCTCTTTAAAATTTGCATAAAAATCTGGCAAAACGATAGCATACTGCATAAACAATATAGCTATAACTGTAAGTATATTTATTATTAGTGGAAGAAAAGCTTTATATTTATATTGCTTAAATGCGCTTGAACCATGCACTAAAGAGCAAATAAATAAAGTAAAAAAAACTCCGAATGTTGTTGGTATACTATACAAACCTGGAAGTGAAAATTTATTAAATATAGGAGACATTACATAAATTATTATATACATTAAAGAATGCGGTAAGAATGAAATCTTAAGCCAGAGTACCCAAGCACTTATTGCCAATGATAAATATACGAAGATAAGCTGCTGCCTACGTAAACTTAGAGCTATCATTTTATTCTCCTCGTAAAAGAAATCCACAAAAACGGGTTCGTACTATTAAATTTTATTATCCGTGTTAATTTGGTGTTTCTGCAACGAAGTACTTTGTAACAAATATTGATTGGGATTTGACCGCTCAGGGCAGCTTCGTTAATATTACCCTTACTCCAGAAAGGAAATAATATCACTCAGCTTTTTGTTGCAGAAGTAGGAATTTTAACGTTGTATTGGTAAAATCAGGCGCAAGCTCGTAATTGTAGTAATCTTGGGTTGAGACCTGCATTACTAAGCGTTGAATTAACCGCACTGTTGACAGTTAGGGCTGTGGTATGTTGAAGCACCGTCTACAGATTGCAGAGTTTGTATTCATCCTTGGCTCTTTCATTGGCGGGGCTGTAGCGCTATGGTTAGGGCAAATTGTCTATGCAGTCATACCTGTTTCTATTGCTTTATTACTGAACCTCATTAATCGCCTGCGCTTAGAGCAACAGATGAAGCGTCGAATTGCAGCAACGATGTCTCAGTTGCATCGGCAACTCTCAGAAGAAAGCTACACCCGACATCAACAACAGCTTGAATCAGCGATCGCTACCTTAAAAGCTCAGATTCCAGAATATCTTGCCCAGCTAGAGTCCCCGGAACTGCAATCAAGCGCCCTGCAAATTATCCAGTTTAGAGGACGATTGGCGAGCTTAGAGCAATCCCTCAACAGTGTGGTGCAATATCTCAATAGTGCGTCCCTACCTTCTAGAGTAGACCGTTTAGAAGAAGCGATCGCATCCGCTACCGCTGAAATTTCCCGGATGTATCGCCAGCTACCGGACACCCGACAGCATCCAAGAGATGAACCGGAAAGCACTCTCCCAACCCATCCACCGGAAAACGCATCAGCATCAAGCGTTTCTGCTGTTAGTGAGTCTCAAGTTTCCACAGCTTCACCCACCCCATCTGTACCTGTAGAATCGCCCCAAGTTTCACCCCCTCCACCAACGGAGACGGTACCTGTAGAGAAACTGCAAGATTTCTCCCCACCCCCTCCCAGCTGGAGTTTTTTACGCACCTTAACGGGACATTTAGACTGGGTGGGAGCTCTTGCCATCAGTCCAGATGGGCAAATTCTTGCGAGTGGCAGCTTTGACAAAACCATCAAGTTGTGGCGATTGCCGACTGGAGAACTCATCGATACTCTATCCAGGCATTCCAAGGGGGTGCTTTGCCTTGCTATGAGTCCGGATGGACAACAACTTGCCAGTGGCAGTTTTGATGAAATGATTGAGCTGTGGCGTCTGGATACGGGAGAATCGATTAAGGCCCTTAAAGGTCATACTAGTTCAGTGCGATCGCTAGCGATGAGTCCAGATAGTCAAACGCTGATTAGTGGTAGTTTTGACGAGACGATCAAGCTGTGGCGTTTGGATACCGGAGAATTGTTGGGGAACCTGACTCAAAGCGCCGGACAGGTATCTGCCATTGCGCTGAGTGCAGATGGGCAAACTCTAGCGAGTGGAGGCAGTGATGGAATCATTAGCTTGCGATTGCTCGATACTGAGGGAGACATTAAACCCTCTCCTGCCATCACACTCACAGGTAATCTCAGTTCAATTGGCTCTCTCGCGATTAGCCCCGATGGTGAAATATTAGCGGCGGGTTGCAGCGATGGCAATGTCAAGTTGTGGCAGCTAGGAACACTGGAACTCCTAAACGTCTTTCAAGGACACGCAGGGCCAATCCTGTCAATCGTATTTAGCTCGGATGTATCCATCCTACTGAGTGGCAGTGCAGACGGTACGATTAGGATTTGGCATGTACAAACCGGTCAACCCTTGGCTGTCCTCTCTGATGATGCAGGGAGTTCAGTCATGTCTGTTGCTGTTAGTCCTGATGGACAGTTAATTGCTAGTGGTGGTGCAGATAACACCATTACACTCTGGCAACGAGATTAAGCCATTCAAAAAGGGGAAAAGGGAAAAGGGAAAAGGAAACAGGGAAAAGGGAAAAGGGAAAAGGGAAAAGGGAAAAGGGAAAAGGGAAAAGGGAAAAGGTATTGGAAGGAGAATTTAACTCCCACCAAACCATCCCGGAGTATCCGCTTAAAATACCCCGTCATTTATGCGGAGGAGTGTCAATAAATGTAAATAACTTATACGTAAGTCAGACATAAGTTGAACATGATTGCGAACATTCAACGGTAATACTTAGAGCGGATTGGTCTACAGAATCTTCAATGAACCTCTAATTTTTGCCGCATCAAGCTTTCATTCATCACGCTCTTGGTGAAGTGTAATCTGAGGTTTTAGTCGCGATCATCGCTAGTCGTAATTGATTTGGGGAAATAAAGGATATGCCAACACCCGCTGATCTGCTTGGCGCAAATCGACCAGACGAATTGTCAAAAGCGCAGGCACTACTCGACCAAGCACGCCGCGATCGAATAACCTACTTTCCATCACCCTTTGATTGGCGTGACGAGGTGCTGTACTTTCTCTTGCCGGATCGATTTAGCGATGGCAATGAGGCATCGCGCCCCCTGCTAACCCGTGATGAAATTAAAAAGCTACGCACAGAGGCGAACCGACCAAATTGGAACTGGCAAAAATGGGCAGAGTCTGGCAAACGTTGGCAAGGTGGCACTATCAATGGTATCCGGGGACAACTTGACTATTTGCAAGGCTTGGGAATAACAACCCTCTGGGTTGGTCCAGTCTTTAAACAGCGTGTTCGACTCGACACTTACCACGGTTACGGAATTCAGGACTTTCTTGAGGTTGACCCCCGCTTTGGGACGCGCCGGGACTTGATAGATTTGGTCAAGGAAGCCCACGATAGGCAGATGCGGATTATTCTTGATATCATCATGAATCATTCGGGCGACAATTGGGGATATGTACCGCCTCATCAGCCGTTGAGCCATCCCAAATATGAGCCACCTTACCAGCCCTGGCCCAAGTTTTACGGCGATCCCAACTATCCTGAAACCAGAGACTTCCGCTTAGCTTGGCGTAACGAGGAGGAAATCGGATTTACTACCAACCCTGCCGATATCCAAGGTCAGCACGAAGCAATTTGGCCGCGTGAGTTGCAAAATGAGGCGCTCTATACTCGCGCTGGTAAAGGTGAATTGGGGGCGGGTGATGTGAACGACCCTCATGCTGAAAACAAGCGAACTGACTTTTTTTCCCTCAAGGATTTCGCCCTCGATGTACCCAATACACTCTCATTTCTGGCGCAGTGTTACAAATACTGGATCGCATTGACCGATTGCGATGGTTTCCGCATCGACACCGTCAAGCACATCTCATGCGATGAAGCGCGTGACTTCTGCGGAGCCATTCGTGAGTTTACGGAAACATTAGGTAAGCGCAACTTTTTGTTAGTTGGTGAAATTGCTGGTGGCGATTATTTCCAAGATTTCTATCTCGACCGTCTAGCGATTTTACAGCGCAATCTCAGCGCGGCATTAGATATCGGTGAAGCTAGAACCACTCTACAAAATGTTGGCAAAGGATTAAGCCCAGGTGGTGACTACCTGAATCTCTTTAAAGAAAATACGGATAACTTTGGTTCGCATCGTAATCTTGGCAACCGACACATTTCAATCCTCGATGACCACGACCATGTGTTTGGTGATAAAGTGCGATTTTCTGCGGAGATTCCTGATAACTCTCCAGTGAAAGATTATCAGGTGGTTGCAGCTACAGCTTTTCAGTTATTCACGCTGGGAATTCCCTGTGTTTACTACGGTACAGAACAAGCCTTTTCTGGCCCAACCCATTCACAACTCCAGTACGTCCCAAATTGGAAAGTTGGAGACCACTCCGATCGCTATCTGCGCGAGACAATGTTTGGTTCCGAACACCCGCGTGCACACCATAATCAAGATTTGAACACTCAGGTTAACAGCCAGGACACCGAACTACCAGGCTTTGGAGCGTTCGGTACAGTTGGCAAGCACTGCTTCGATCGCAATAGCCCAGCTTATGTGCGGATTGCGGCTTTGTGTCATGCACGAGTTGAACACTTGATTCTACGGGTGGGACGGCAGTACCAGCGAGAAATACGCCTTCCTGGTACCGGATTTGAATTTCCGAAGGCGGGGGAATTGGTGGCTTGGTCTCGCATTCTCGATAACCAAGAAGCCGTTTGCATCGTCAACCCCAATGGCACTGCATTTCGCGGTGGAGACATTGTAGTAGACGCGAATCTATGTCCAGCAGGGACGGAGTTTAGGGTTATTGCCAACACAGCCCAAGCTGCTCAAGGCAATTCCTTCAACGGGTTACATCCGGTAGGGTCAACAGTCCCAGTCAAACGACTAAACGACAATGGAGCGGCCTTCATTGAAATCCGCGATCTTCCACCCGCTGAAGTACTCATACTTATGAAAAAGTATTAGAGCTGAGAACTCGTTTCTGGAGCAATAATTTCACCTTCGGTGTTGATGAGATTATCTTGATCGGTAATCAAGTCACTAAGTTCGTTAACAGTAACACCCATATCATCACAAGAGAGCTTCAGTTCTCGACTGAAGGCGTTGATATCCTCACCATAACCACAAAGTTTGGCTGCTGTTTCGATTCCCTGCTTGGCATTAGCTCTTGCACAATCGACTAGCTCCAAACCGATCAAAGGGGTAGGGGATGCCATAACTTCAGATTCTTCGTGTGTTCTAGACAATTCCAGACTAGTCGAAACACAGTTCTAGTTAATCTGCCAGTAGGCAGAAATTCCTAACCTCCTTTTTGCCAGTATTGGTAGAGGGTATAGGCAAGAGTAACGACGCCCGTTACGATCGCAGATTCATCGACTTCAAATTGAGGGTGGTGCAGTGGGTGGTTGATTTTATCCTTAAACCCTACACCGAGGCGGAACATGGTGCCGGGAGCGTGTTGCAAATAGATGGAAAAGTCTTCGGCCCCCATTGAGGGTTCAGGTAGGATGTGAATGCGATCGCTTCCCCAAGCGTCTCGTGCTGACTCCTCCAACAACTGAGTTAAAGCCAAGTCATTTTGCACCGAAGGCACTCCCCGACGGTAATTGATTTCATAGCGAGCACCGTACATATCGCAAACATTCGCGACAATTTTTTCGATCCACTGCGGTAAATTTTCATGGGTATCCGGATGGAGCGATCGCACCGTTCCCGCCAACCGCACTTGATCAGCAATCACATTAGGAGCACGCCCACCCGTAATTTGCCCAATGGTCAACACCATCGGCCGTAAAGGATTCTGAGTGCGGCTAATCGCCTGCTGAAGTGTTGTAATCACCTGCGAGGCAATCCAAATGGCATCAATAGCCTCATGAGGACGGGCCCCATGACCGGACTCTCCCATAATAAAGATTTCTAAATCATCCGCTGCTGCTGTCAGCGCCCCATGACGAATCCCGATCGAACCCGCAGGAATGGAGGGGAAGACGTGAACGCTAAAAATGGCACTGACATCATTCATTGCCCCATCTTGCACCATCCAATTCGCACCTTGGGCAATTTCTTCCGCCGGTTGGAATAAAAATCGGGTATTGCCAGGGAAGATTTCTCCGAGTTGGGAGAGTATCATTGCGGTACCTAACCCGACGGTGGTGTGGACATCGTGACCACAAGCGTGCATGATTCCTGGCTTACGTGAGGCAAAATCGAGACAGGTGTGTTCAGTAATGGGTAAAGCGTCCATATCCGTCCGGACAGCGACTAGGCGTTCATCCGTGCGACCCACGAGTTCGCCAATTACGCCAGTTTTCCCCACAGCCTCTTGTACAGCTATACCGCAGGAAGACAGCACACCCGCAACATAAGCGGCTGTTTGATATTCTTGGCCACTGAGTTCGGGGTGAGAGTGAAGATGACGCCGAATTTCAATCAGGCGAGGTGCGAGTTGTTGGGCTATGTCTTTAATCCGAGAGAGCATGAAGTTGTTACCAGCGCTACTTTAGAAAATTTTCTACAGTATCATCTAGATTTCGGCAATTATCATGCCCTAGTGAGGGACAGTGCTTACGCAGTCACACAATATATAGCGATAATGGTGCGTTAATCTACCGTCACACACCCTACACATAGAGGCTGTGCGTAAGTTCTAAGGGTGAAAAACCTAGATTAGTACCTCTTGATTTCATCCATAAAAAAGCCCGGTCGCTTCTAGGCAACCGGACTTAAGAATTAGGCTATAGTGTATTATCTGAACCAACAAGTTGCTTCAATTAGGTTAGGCAGCTTGCTCCAAATTGACTTTGACAACCTTGTTCTTTCCTTCCTCAGTCTTGGGTAGCGTCAGATTCAAGATACCGTCTTTGTATTCAGCTTGAACTTTAGTATTTTGAATCCGGGCGGGTAAAGGAATCACTCGCTGAAATTTGCCGTAGTGGAATTCACTGCGGGTTACGCCATTCTCTTCGGTTTTAGTTTCTTCCTTACGCTCACCACTGATGGAAACAGCGTTCTGGGTGACTTGTACATCCAAGTCTTTTGCTTCTATTCCTGGAATTTCCACCTTCAGATGGATAGCTTCTTGTGTCTCTTTGAGCTCAGCAGCAGGAACTCTTACGAAGCTTCTTTCCCTACCTGTGGCAGGTACTAGAGTTTCATCAAATAATTGGTTCATTTGCTGTTGTAGAGTAGCAATTTCTCGCCAAGGATTCCAACGAACTAGTGCCATAGTTATTACTTTCTCTTTAACTGATTTAGGTTTGTTCTTTGCTTTAATTTTTATAATATTTGGAGCAAAATCCTTTTAATTTCGGTTTTGCACCCTACACTTTTGATGATTACCGTACTCTATTAAATTTCCATACAAAGTACGGAAAACTGAAAAAATATTGGTTCGGTTAACTCGATAAAAATATTTTCTTGGAGTCGAAGAATTGCTCAAAGGTAATGTCCCACAGGAGCGATCGCTATTCGTGCCGCCAAACAGACAGAATAGAAGAATCTTCAACCTGTTTAAGCATTCATATGAGAACGCAAGGGCAAACGGTCAAGCTTCTCGATTACCGCCAAGAGAAGGCATCAGATGCGATTGTGCCTAAACCCGCTGCTCTTTCAAGTTCAGGATGGGACAGTATCCATCTTGAACTCCATCAACAGCCAAAGTTTGAAACAATCGAGCATCAACATACCATGCACATAATTGCTTATGGTGTTTCCGGCTCCTCATTAGGAGAACGGTGGTTGGATGGAAAGCCCAAAACAGAGACGCGGAGCAAAGGAGACATTGCTATCATCCCAAAAGGTATTTCCCATCGCTGTAATTGGAATGGCCCAGCCCAGTTTATGGTTTTGGCAATTGAGCCTGCACTTCTATTCCAAGTCGGTCAAGATTTGGTTAATTGCGATCGCATTGAACTCCTCCCTCATTTTATGACTGAGCAAGATGCACTGATACAAGGTATTTTCTGTGCCTTGAGAGACGAAATAGAGTCAGGCAAAATCGGTGGTTATTTGCTGATTGATAGTCTCAAAACGACATTAGCGATTCACCTATTACGAAACTATTGCACCACCAAGCCTAAGCTCTCTAGCTATGCAGATGGATTATCCTTTCTCAAGCTGCAACAGGTGAGAGAGTATATCAATGAACATCTCCATCAGGACATAAAGCTCATTGAGCTGGCAGCGATCGCTCAGATGAGTCCGTATCACTTTCTACGTTTGTTCAAGCAAAGTATGGGCGTAACACCGCATCAGTACATCTTGCAGCGTCGGATTGAAAAAGCGAAGTGTTTATTGCAGCATGGCAAACTCAGCATCGCAGAAGTTGCAGCCAGCGTAGGCTTTTGCGATCAAAGTCACTTTACTCGATATTTCAAGCGCATTGTTGGTGTGACGCCCAAACAACTCCTGCAAGGCTGATCTGAAAATCAGCAGCGCTGGCCAATGCTCGCAAAGGGAACTGCCAAGGGCGATCGCAAGAATTTACTAATATTCCGCAACTTTTTTCTAGAGTCCTGGATAGCAAGCCTTCTAAGCTATCAACAGCCTACGAAAATTGAGCAGGCCTAGCTGATGACATGCAAATCGAACAGACAGAAATGACAAACCTCGAAATTAGTACTACCCACATCAAAGTTCCTAACAACGACTTACAAATCGATGCTTACTTAGCGCAACCAGCTAGTACAGGAACCTTTGGTGCCGTTATCGTTTTTCAAGAAATTTTTGGCGTCAACAGTAACATTAGGGAGATTACCGAACTAATCGCGAAACAAGGATACGTGGCAGTGGCACCTGCGATGTATCAACGTATTGCTCCCGGTTTTGAATCTGACTTTAGCGCGGAAGATGTTGGGTATAGCCCAGAAGCTTATCGGGTTGGCTTGCAATACTATCAACAAGTTAAGTATCAAGAAATCTTAAGCGATATTCAAGCTACGATTGCCTATCTAAAAACTTTACCCAATGTAAAAGCTGATTGTATCGGTACCATTGGTTTTTGTTTTGGTGGTCATGTTGCCTATATGGCTGCAACGTTACCCGATATCAAAGCAACCGCTTCGTTCTACGGAGGTGGAATTACCACCTCTAGTTATGGTGAAGACACTCCAACCCTTAATCGTACATCAGAAATTAAAGGCACTATTTATGCAATTTTTGGGACAAGAGATTCATTAGTTTCACAAGAGGAAACCGAAAAAATCGAGGCAGAGTTAAAGAAACATAAAATTAATCATCGTATATTCCGATACGATGCAGGACACGGATTCTTTGCCGGATTCTTTGTAGACCAGTACCCCTGGATGGAGCAGCACCCAAGTTACAACAGCGAAGCTGCTCCTGATGCTTGGAAACACGTTTTAGAACTTTTTCAAAACAACTTATGAAACTCGCATACTCTCCAGTCATTGATAAGGCGGAAATAAGGGACTATCTAGGTCATGTAAAAAATTTAAGAACATTCTGAGCTGCCTAAGCAACGGCAAGCGATCGAACTCGATCCTGCGATTTATGATGCCTACGTTGGGCAATACGAACTAGAGCCTGGATGGGTCATGTCCGTTACAAAGGAGTCCTCACGCATTTTTATGCAATGGACTGGACAAGGACGAGTTGAAATGTTTCCAGAGTCCTCAACAAAGTTTTTTGTGAAGGTGATAGATGCTCAACGCACATTCGTAGTGGATGAGACAGGCAAGGCGTCACACGTAATCCTACATTAAGGTGGACGATATCGTGTGGCAACCCGAGTGAATTAGAGTAAGGATTTAGCGCACAGATGGGTATAGAAGAACTCTCAATCATTCGCCTGACAACTGATGAATGGGAAAAAGCACAAGCAAGCATTACGCTGTTTTGGGATACAGCACCTAGTCAGGAAACAATCGTCAAATTTCTGAGGAATTCTCAAAACATTTTGTTATCGGCAGTTGTATCAATCCACGGGTGGTAAAAGATCAAACCCAGATGATGTTGTGATGTTTGAGTATGATTAGTTGCAGAGAGTTAGTAAATTTTAGGCGAGTCACATCATCCTAGTTTATGAAATCGCCAAAAACAGTTGTTCAGGATTGGGTTGCCGCTTATAACGCTCGTGACCCGCAAGCCCTCATCGAGCTTTATCACGATGATGCTGAAAATCATCAAGTTGCCTTTGGCGCTCCGCTGCGGGGGCGTGAGGCTCTGCTTGAAAGTTTCGTTGCCTTCTTTCGAGCCTTTCCAGACAACTACACCCACGTTGAAAATCTATTTGAGGATGGCGAGTGGGCAATCCTTGAGTGGACTGGCGGCGGCACATTCTTAGGTGAGCTTGGCGGATTACCGCCAAACGGGAAGAGTTTCACATTGCAAGGTTGTGGTTTCTTCCACGTTATTGACGGCAAAATCCAGTTCCAACGTGGCTACATTGACAAGCACACATGGTTCGAGCAGCTTCAAATACCCGTCGCTTAAGGTGTCAACGGCTGCACAACAAGACGCTGCACCATACTTATGATTTACCACACTTATGTTTCTCGATCGCCCCTATCGCAGTTCGTGGCATTTTTGTGGTCTAGCGAGGGTGACAACCTGCCGAAAGCACAGGTACGCTTGCTGCCAATTGGTTCGATGGAGTTGGTCATCAACCTGCGCTCTGACGCGATACCCCTGTTCGAGAGGCACAGTCGGGCACGGTGCGGCAGCACTCGCGGCAGTCGGTTATGCGGCATCCATTCCGAAAGCTTCATTATCGACAACGATAGCCAGGTCTGTGTCATGGGGATGCATTTCAAACCGGGCGGCACTGCCCCGTTCTTCGCGCTTCCCGCCGGAGAATTGCACAACCAGATTGTATCGCTGGATGAATTGTGGAATCGTCGCGCTGGGGAACTACGCTATCGCTTGCTCGAAGCTCCAACATTAGAAACTCGCTTCCTCGTTTTGGAGCGTTTCCTTCTGACTCTGATGGTACAGCCACCTGAACGACATCCAGCCGTTGATTTTGCGTTACGTGAGTTTGGGCGATCGCCCGCACCTACGGTCAGCGCGGTGACGGATAAAATCGGTCTGAGCGATCGCCATTTCGGACAACTATTCCGTGATGCAGTAGGGCTGACGCCCAAGCTGTTTTGCCGCGTTCAGCGCTTGCGGCAAGTTCTTTACCTGCTGGCTGGAAAAGAACAGGTCGATTGGATAGATGTCGCTTTAAGGTGCGGCTACTTTGACCAGGCGCACTTCATTCACGACTTCCGAACTTTTGCCGATTGTACTCCTACAGAGTATCTCAAAAAGCGGGGCTTTCATCCTTGCCATGTTGTGCTGCCCGATTGAGGTCAATCTATCTCAATGAGTTGCTTCTTTCATCCCTAGCAAGTCAGTTCCACGGCAGAGGGTTTTACCTGCGGTGGGCGCACCTTAGCCTCAAGTAGGCGATCGAGAACAGCATCGAGGTTTTTGCAAAAACCAGTGTGTACCCTAGATGTCTGGATGATTGTGCTTCGCGGTGCAACGAGCCAGTGGAAGCGCTCTCGTTGCGGGAGTTGACCGATAGGACCTGATTGCTCTCCTCCAGCACAAATGATGGGGATAGCTGCTAGGTAGTTCCGAACTATTTCCACATCCAATGTTGGATCGATCGCGATTAGCCGCTGCTCATTGAGTTCGATGCGGGCTTCGAGGAATCTTCGGGTCGCGCATGACACGATCGCTCCAACGTTGACAAACTCTTCCCGCTCGACTCTGGGAACGACGCGGACGATAGCGTAATCATACATAATGCGATCGTGCACGAATAGCCTCCTCTAGGAAAATATGCGGTGGCTCTAGCCGCTTCAGCAGGTACTCCATATAAGCATCTCGATGTTCGGTGTGCTTGCTGAACGGAGATTCAACCAGCCAAGTATCAGGAATCAGTTTGATAATGTTGTTAATGATATCTGGCGCAAGCCGCTCGGTCATCTTCGAGTCTACCGCTTGAAGATTGCTGGCATAGGGGAGTAGAACGTGATCTTTGATGCCAGGGAAAGGGTCTCGACTGCGATCGCGGTAATTTTTCCAGGTGTGGTGAAAGTAGAGCGCTGCGCCATGATCGATCAGCCATAGCCGCCGATGCCAAATCAGCATATTTGTGTTGCGCGGCGTGCGATCGATGTTAGTCACGTAAGCATCGAGCCAGACTACACAAGAGGCGAGTTCTGCGTCGAGCTTCTGTGCTATCGGGTCAAATGTCACAGAGCCAGGGAGGTAGTCAAGCGCGAGGTTAAGACCAGCACTCGCTCGGATTAAGTCTTGGATTTCTGGGTCAGGCTCAGTTCGAGCAAGTTCGGGGTCGAGTTCAATGAAGACGATCTCCGGCACTAGTAAACCTAATGCACGGGCGATTTCTCCGGCTACTAGCTCGGCGATGAGAGATTTG
>JBFLZA010000113.1:0-16728 GCA_040756535.1 Cyanobacteriota bacterium | reverse complement strand
GGAGCTGATTTGAGTCTGGCAAATTTAAGTAGTGCGAAACTTCAATATGCCAATCTTCGAGCAGCTAAACTTCGGCAAGTCGATCTGCAAAATGTGGATTTGTCGGACATGAATCTGGCTAATTTGGATTTGAGAGGAGCAAACCTGAAAGAAGCTAACCTCAAAAAAGCCAATCTACAAGGAGCAAATCTAGAAAGAATCAGTCTCGAATCGGCAAATTTACTCAGGGCTAATCTGGAAGGAGCAAACCTGAAGAGGGCAAACTTAGATAATGCCAGAACTTATGGAGCAAGCTTTAGGGGTGCAGATCTCACGGGTGCGATAATGCCAGATGGCGCAAGGTATAAGCCACAAACCTCTGATGAAGAAATCGACAATCAGGAAGCGCCTCAGAAAAACTCACAGATATTGATACCAGCAACTCGCCAAGTTATTTTTACCGATAAAGCCCCAGCGCCACTCGGAGCATATAGCCAAGCGATCGCATCTTCCGGTCAACTCATCTTTGTAGCAGGGCAAATTGCGATCGACATGAGACTCAATGACATTGTCTACACTGACAATGTGGAAAAGCAGACAGAACAGGTAATAACGAATATTGGAGAAATCCTTATAGCGGCTGGTGCTACGTTCCAAAATATCGTCAAAATTACTGTTTTTCTTGCAGATATGAATGATTTTTCCGGGATGAATAAGGTCTATGCTAAATATTTTGATCAGGTAACAGCTCCTGCTCGTGTATGCATACAGGTATCCCGCCTACCAAAGAATGTGCTGGTAGAAATGGATTGCATTGCAGTCATTTAGGCTGAGTAATTAGAAAAATAATTCAATCTTATTAAGAAAATATTGCATTAACTGTACAATACCTCCAGGCAAGTCGTTGACTTGACCCGATTCATTCACGCAGAGAGTTACAAGGAAAAAAGCGATCGCGAATGAAAGATACTAAACGCAGTGTGGTTGCCCTTTTCTCTGGGCTAGCTGTTTTAACTACTGTAGGATGTTCTCCTCAGACCCCCACAGCAGACACCAATGCCGAGAACACGGCTGGCAACAAAGCCAATACAGGCGAAATTAATCTTTACTCATCACGTCACTACGACACTGATGATGAGTTGTACAAGAACTTCACCAAGCAAACGGGTATCAAGGTTAATCTGATTGAAGGCAAAGCAGATGAACTCATTGAACGCATCAAGAGTGAAGGGGCAAATAGCCCAGCAGATGTATTGATTACTGTTGATGCGGGAGGCTTTTGGCGAGCACAAAAGGAAGGTGTGCTGCAACCCGCTTCTTCTGCAAAACTAGAATCAGCAATTCCGGCAAATCTACGCAGCCCTGAAGGATATTGGTTTGGTTTGGCAAAACGGGCGCGTGTAATTGTTTATAACAAAGACAAGGTGAAGCCAGACCAGTTATCGACTTATGAGGCCTTAACCGAACCTGAGTGGAAGGGTCGTGTCTGTGTCCGCAGTTCCGAAAATATTTACAATCAATCTCTCGTCGCCTCTCAAATTGAAAGTAAGGGTGAACAAAAGGCGGAGGAATGGGCGAAAGGTTTAGTGGGGAATTTAGCCCGTCCACCGGAAGGCAACGACGTTGGACAAATCAAAGCGGTGGCAGCCGGTCAATGTGATGTTGCACTTGTGAACCACTATTATGTAGCTCGACTGAAGGATTCAAAAGAGCCTGAAACTCAAAAAGTAGCATCAAAAGTGGGAGTATTCTTCCCTAACCAAAAGGAGGGGGGCACCCATGTCAATATTAGTGGTGCTGGTGTCGCTGTCAATGCTCCCCACAAAGAAAACGCCATTAAGTTTATCGAGTATTTGGCGACTCCAGAGGCACAGGAAATCTTTGCCAATGGCACTTATGAGTACCCTGCGATCGCAGGAATGAAACCCAATCCTACAGTTGCTGAGTTTGGTAACTTTAAGGAATCTAACTTGAATGTAGCTGCTTACGGCGAAAACAATCCAGAAGCGGTTAAGCTGATGGATCGAGCCGGTTGGAAGTAATTTTTTGTGTGTTGTTGAATCAATCAATAATGAGGCGTACCTGGGAAGAGGTGCGCCACTTTTTTTAGAGGCGATGTGAAGAATTGGATTACCATCGCTAAGACAGTAAGTCCTGACTTTGGCGAGAACGCGCAATCCTCCAACTCAAAAGAATAACAGGAATAATGCCCACAAGAACGATCGCAAGTGCTGACCCTGAAGCTTCCGCTAACCGCTCATCTGATGCAAGGTTGTAAACACGAATGGCCAGTGTATCAAAGTTAAACGGCCGGACAATCATCGTTGCTGGCAGTTCTTTCATCACATCCACAAAGACAAGCATTCCTGCCGTCAATAACCCACTCCACATTAGGGGTGTATGGACTTTGACTAAAGTATCCGTTGGATTGTAACCCAGAGAACGGGCGGCATCATCTAGACTCGGTTTAATTTTGCCCAGACTCGCCTCAACGGTACTGAAGGAAATGGCAAGAAAACGCACGAGATAAGCGTAGACTAAAGCGATAATAGTACCGCTTAGAAGCAAACCTGTCGAAATCCCAAAGCTAGAACGCATCCAAGCGTCAATGGTATTGTCAAGTTGACCAATGGGAATGAGGATACCGACAGCAATCACTGAACCAGGTACGGCGTAACCCATTGAGGCAAGACGTGCCCCAAATCGCATGACAGGATTAGAACGTAGACGTAAGCCGTATGCCATGAGAAGTGCGATCGCAACTCCTAAGATGGCGGTAATTACAGCAAGGGTGAAGCTATGGAGCGCAAAATCCCAAAAGCGTTTATCTAACGTCGTTGCCGCGTTTTCCAGGGTCATTTCCAGCAAGATTGCTGCTGGGAGGAGAAAACCGAGAACTAGGGGTAGGAAACAGGCAAACCAAGCACCTAAAGCGCGTATCCCCCTTAACTGATAACTCGGAAGTCGGCGGTGTGCAGCGACACTTTGATAATATCTAGCCCGACGACGCGACCAACGTTCTAGCAAGATTAGCCAGAGGATAAATAATAAAAGGAATGCTGCTAACTGAGCGGCTGCAACTCGTTCACCCAAACCAAACCAAGTGCGGTAGATGCCAGTAGTAAAAGTTTCCACACCAAAATACTGAACGGTGCCGAAGTCATTGAGGGTTTCCATCAATGCCAGTGACAAACCCGCCATAATGGCTGGTCGTGCTAGGGGAAGGGCAACGGTAGCGAAACTGCGCCAAGGGCCACAACCAAGACTGCGGCTGGCTTCTAATGTACATACCGACTGCTCTAAAAAGGCAACACGCGCTAGGAGATAAACATAAGGATACAAGACTAACGTCAGCATCAGGATTGCACCCCAAAGCGATCGCACATTCGGAAACCAGTAGTCTCCATACCCCCAACCAAACAGGTTACGGACTGCGGTTTGGACTGGGCCGGAAAAATCCAAAAAGTCCGTGTAAGTGTACGCCAGCACATAGGCGGGTGCTGCTAGGGGAAGCAGTAGGGCCCATTCAAATAGACGACTCCCAGGAAAGCGACACATGGTTACTAACCATGCTGTTCCCACACCTATCACTGAAACGCCACATCCAACACCAATCATCAGTAAGAAAGAGTTGGTAATGTAACGCCACAAAACAGTTTGGGCTAGATGCTTCCAAACCTCACCAGAGTCAGAGAAAATGCTGCCCAAAAC
This sequence comes from Cyanobacteriota bacterium, assembly GCA_040756535.1. Lineage (GTDB taxonomy): Bacteria > Cyanobacteriota > Cyanobacteriia > Cyanobacteriales > Coleofasciculaceae > JBFLZA01. The sequence goes on along the minus strand of JBFLZA010000113.1, from coordinate 13,038 downwards.
AAAGAGTACTGGCATTGAAAGCAAAAGTGCGATCGCTATGACTAGAAGAGTCCAGCCACTGAAGCGAACGAGGGAAAGTACTGGCTGACGGGCAACTGTCACGGATTGAGTAGGTTTTTCCATAAAGTCAAAAAAATCGCTCGAATTGTAAATCTTCAAGCGGTTTGCCAAGGTTCAGATTTTGATTATTGCGCTGAAATTGTTACTAATTGCTAGCAATAACTTTTCAGAAGTTTATGCTACGGTACTTTGGCGGAAAACCTCAACCCGTCACGACAATCCTCATCCCGCTATAGAACAAATTCTTTGCTATCAGTGGAGTAACGTTGAGTTGTTCTTCTTCAAGATAGGCACCATGAGCTTTCATATCACCATGTTCGCGAAGCGTTCTCCGCAGGAGTAGGAATGAAAATCCTTCTGCCTTCTGCCTTCTGCCTTCTGCCTTCTGCCTTATTTTCAAGATATCCGCCGCAGTACATCAAACTTCAGCAGATACACCAGAGTTCGAGACAGATAGACAACAGGTGCAAGCTCTGAACCCGCAAAGCGGCGCAGAATTTCTCCGACAGTTAGGGAGCCTTCTTGTGCGATCGCAGCTAACATAGGATCGATCATCGGAGTTGGCGATCGCTTATCCGCCCCAAAGTTAGTCATCCAAGTGCTGCGGAGTACCTGTAATTTGTCTGGTGCCGCCATAGAACCTAAACCCAAAACCATATCCTGATTTAAACGATGAGTAGGATAATGAGCCAATATGCGGAACGGGTCATCGCACAAAGGGTAAGGGGGTTTCCCTGGAGTTAGAGGCGCTATTGTTATAGCTTTTGCCCGTATTTCGGCTAATTCTTGCCAAAGAGTTTCGTAAGCCGCAATCACCCTCGACCAATCATAAACGTCATGGGCACGTTGCCGACCATTTTCTCCTAAACGCTGACGCAGTTCGGGTTGAGTAAACAAAGCGACTAAAGCTTGGGTACAAGCGTCAATGTCTACTGCTGTCATCAAACTGATATGACCAATGTAAGTACTATAGTTCAGGCTGTCATCATTGTAAGTGGCTGCGAAATCCAAACCGCTCCCAGGAGGCGGCATTAGGGTAGGAATCCGAAAGCCATCTACTTCGTGACGCACTGTATCCTTATAGCCGTCCCAATCTGCCACTACGACAGGAAGACCAGACGCCATCGCTTCAATTGGAGTTAACCCGAAGGTTTCCTGGATATTGTCGGCTAAGGATACAAAAACATCTGCCGCACACCGAATACCAGGCCAGATGTGCTCACGAACCTGTGGTTGCCGTCCATCAATAAAAATAGAGTTGACTGTGGGGCATAAAAGATTAGCCGCATGTTTGAAGGCCAACTCTTGTTGCTGATCTTCAAACCAACCCGCTTGAATCAGATGGACTTTGGCATTCGTTGCTTGCGCTGCCCGTTCCATCGCCAAGTACATGGGGACTGGATGGGCTTTAGCATGAAAAATCAGCCGACCAACAAACAGAACGACGATATCATCTAGACCAATTCCCAGTTGCTGACGCACTCGATTCCGGGCTTCCCTGGCGGCTTGACCCTGTGGGAAAGCTTCGCAATCGACGCCTAGAGGAATTACGGGCAGTTTAACTGGAGTTGCAGGACGCCCACCAAGACGCTGAGCGAGATATTCTGCCCAATTGCCTAATACCTGTTCAAAGAGAATCTTCGCTGCTGTAGATGTACAGATAATGGCATCCCAAGGCTGGACGGGAGCAATTAGCAGGTCACCGATACTCTCCATTACCCCTTTACTGACCAGGGTATGGGTCACACCACAAATACTATAGGCTTGCTGATTGGTGTAGCGTCGTTGCCAAGCGAGTTCGCCAATCAGGGGATCGGGTCTGTAAAGAGTACCCGCTTCTGCTATTGCCCCAGGATTGCCAGTGGGAACCCAGCGAACTTGACGGGAGTTGGATAGCCAAGGGCGAATCTGCTTGTCAAAGTCTTCAAATGCTGTTTTTTCCTGGCTACAACAATAGAGGGATTCTGCCGTTCCATAACGCGCCAACGCTTTGAGAAAACCCTCGCCTGCTGATTGACGACCCATGATACGCTGACCACGAGCGTCAAATCCTTCGGGTTGATAAAGAATGGCTGCTGTTTTCATGCCTCAACTGTCTCCTGTATCCACTGCAAGTGCTGCGGGAGTAATTGCGCTAAGTCGTATCGTTCTAGAATGGTTTCCCTTGCCTGGGTACGGATTTGATCCATCTGTGCGGGATTGTCGAGGGCTTCCTCAATGCGATCGCAAATTTCCTGAGGGGAGAAAAAGTCCACTAACAAGCCATTAACGCCGTCTTGAATTATCTCAGTTACGGGAGCGGTGTTGGAAGCAACAATCAAGCAACCCGTTGACAGTGCCTCTAGCATTGACCACGACAAAACGAACGGGCGGGTAAGATACAGATGGACTGAACTGGCTTGGAGGACTTGCAAGTATTCCGGGTAAGGAAGCAAGCCTGTGAAGTGGATTCGGTTGAGGTCGAGAGGGACTTTTTCTAGCATCAAGTCCTTATAGGTTTTGCCATCGGGTAGAGGCTTGCCATAAGCCACGCGATTTTCTCCAACAATCACGACATGGCACTGGGGACGTTTTTTTTGCAGTAATGCCACTGTTTCAATTAATTGGGGAAAACCTCGGTAAGGTTCCATTCCCCGTGCTACATAGGTGACAATTTCTGGAACTTCTCGCAAGTCTAGATTGATGCGGGGTAGGAATAACTTCGCTCCGGGTTGGGGTTGAAAGAATTGGGTATCAATCCCATCATGGTGCACAGTAATTTTGTTTTGAAATTCCGGTGGGAACTGCTGCCGCTGCCAATCGGTGGGAGACAATCCGCGATCGCAACTATATAGATCAATTAAAATCGGAGCATTTTTAATCCGAATTCGGGCTTCCGCATCCGCGTCAAGGGGATCGGCTGGGTCAAAGTCGGCATCCGACCCATGAGCATGATAAAACCATTCAAAATAGCAAAGAAGTTTAGCGTTTGGGAAAATATCTTTAATAAATAGGGTCGGTCCCCAACCGGAATGACCGTATACTACATCCGGAATAAAGCCTTGAGCTTTGAGTTGATTGCCTAGGCGATAAATCGCTTGACCTTGAAGCACCGCATTTTCCAGAGGCCGGATATAGTGATGAGTCTGGGGATGAGCTTCGCGAGAGGGGGTATAAACAACTTTGTTGACACCGGGAAGGTTGCCTTCTTTACGAGCGGTTCCGAAGATCACCTGGTTATTAGGGTCTTTGCCTAACACCACAGCCAGGTGACGAAACTGGGCGGGGAAGTTGGGATGCAAAAATAAAATACGCATAACGTTAGCGAGGTGTATCCTGAACGTCGGGACTAGGGATTGCGAAAGACACGGTGTTGATAGTATCTTTTGTCAAAATACAACGTTGGCTATCTAGCTATAGTACTTATCACCAAGATGTTTACTATTTATGCAAGATGTCTCATCTTCTGATTCGTCAGGATAACTGCGATTTGTTGAGAAATGGCATTCCTTTAATGAGATTTAACGCCTTGAGACATCAACACAGGGGAGATTGTGGGGACTGGTGATGCCTTCTCCTACCTGGCATTTGATGAAGTCTTTGGCGCTTGGGTATTGTTGGGACAAAGCTTCTTTGTTTTGCTCCCACTCTAGAAAGGCATCAATTCTATTTCTTGGTGGTGCGGTCGGAATTTCTGCTTTCTGGGGTACTCCTGCCACTGGTTCTACAATCGGTGTACTGCCAGAATTGAAATACTTGTTGTTAGTACTGCCTTTATGACTACTGTTACCCAGGACGAAATTACTCAGGTTCGGTCTGCATTGACAGATAATTCAAATGCGATCGCGGCACTTAATGAAATTGAATCGTGTGGAGGAAATTTAGAAGATGCTTTTGAAGTCTTAATGGTGGAATCTGGAGCAGAAGGGGAAGCAAATCGGCTAGGATTTGGTACATCCCTAAAGCAGTTAGCGCAGAAATGCCGTAATGTAATCTGTCAAGAAGAATTTCAGGAAGAAATTGTAGATGGATTCTCTCGTGATGTGTTGAATGTAATTGTGCCTGCTGTAGCAGCACAGCTAGCCTTGATGGGAAATTTACCAGCAGTATTAGCAATTCCGGTTGTTATGTATGTGCTTAAGCGTGGTATCCGAAGGTTTTGTAAATCGGCTGATTCCGATGATTCTGAATCCTAGAGTCCTATAGTGGTAAAAGCAGACCAATACACAGGATTGGCAAAGGGATAGGGAGTGCGATCGCGAATATCTTTTAAGTATCTGTTAATGCGAACCTCAGCTACCCTTTTACTTCTACCTGCATAAGCTTGATAGATGTAGGGTTTGAGTTTTTCTAATTCTTGTTCAGCTTCTTCACTCGTTAGATTGAGCAACCATTTTTGAGCGTGATTAAGCGCTTTGGCTGCATCTCCTGGCTTGAGTTGGGGAAGGTTGTTCAAGATTTTATGGAATTGGATCATCAAAAAGGCTGTAGCTAAGTCGCTGACAGGCCATAGTGATACGATTAGGCGGGAAACTCCAGCCGCCATGAGACATCGGGATAATCCAATCACTCCATCCCCAGTAATTTTGCCTAACCCAGTTACACAAGCACTCAGAACGATTAGTTCAGCTTGTAAAGGCGAGTTTTGGGGTTGTCCAAACATCTCCATGATTTCGCCAGCCGTAAGGAAACCATTATCGTTATCGGAGGGGGCTAATGCGATCGCACCTGGTACACCCAACTGTTTGATGTCATCTAATAATCCGTGTGTTGCTAGATGAATCAGCCGTGCTTTAGGCATTTGCTGCACGATATCAACTTTAGTGGCTTTGTCGCCGATGATGGCTTGGGTATTGAGGAGAGATGCGATCGCAATAGCTTCGGCTTCTGAGCCTGGTAACGGTGGTAATGGTTCAAGCGGTTCTCGGAGGGGAATTGTGGGCATTGTTGGATTGCCAACAACCAAAACATCCTGGCTTTGTAGGGGTAATTGATGATTCGTCGCTACTCGTTGCCGTTGTTGGTGGGTTAAATCCAACACCTGGATGGAGGGAGCAGTCAGAATGATGTGTTGTTCGATTAAGAATTTGCCTGTAGCGTCTTGCAGTGCTGAGAAGGGAACTAGGAATAAGGCTCCTTGGGGGATGAAAATGACAGGAGTGTTGGGGTCAGTTGGGAGGAAAGATGCGATCGGTTCAATCAGGTATTGATGCAGTTGCCGTAAAGGTTCATTGATGTATCTGATAAGTTGAGGAGTCTTTTGGGTGGTCGTTGGTGTAGCGCTGCGTAGTGTCTCTTCTTTAACACCTAAGGATTCACGAGATTGGCTAACTAAGTCTGAAAGTGAGATGTTTTGTTCCTGTCTTAAGGGTTGCAGGTGGAGTGAGCGAAACGTAATTTCACCAGTAGGCTTGATGACCCAAATTAGAAGGAGGTCGTCTATCTCAATAACAGAATATTCGACGAGTGTACAATTTATATGTTGGGCAATTTTTTGAATTTGTAGAAAGGTCGGGGGTTCGATTATACCTTCTGGCTTTGGAAACGAGCGCTCATACAATAATTCTACGAAAGCACGAGCGCGACCACGTTCAGCAATTTCAAGGGCATCTTTATGTTTATTCTGAAGGATGAGAACCTCTTGTAGCAGGCGGTAAGTATTCAATTGCGTGTCGAAGATTGATACCTTATGAGCATCTTTTAATCCACCTCTGAGTGATTCTTTAACCTCCATAGCAGCGCGGAGCGTCTTCTCCGCTTCTGCTAATCGATGAGATTTAAGGAGAGCAAATCCCAGATTGTTCAAAGTATCGGCTTCCCTAGCACGATCATTTATCTTCTGAGCAATGGCTAGCGACTTCTGATAGTATTCAATTGACTTAGAGTATTGCTTCAGGGCGCAGAAAGCATTACCCAGATTACCTAAAGAAGATAATTCTCCTTCGATATAGTCTGTCTTTCGTGAAATTCTCAACGACTTCTTATAGGATTTAATTGCCTTTGAGTATTTCCTCTGCTGATGGTAAACAGCTCCTAAAGCGTTCAAATAAGCAGCTTTAAAATGAGGATGATTTATCTTATTGGCAATAACGAATAAATCATTGTAGTATTTCTCTGCCTCTGGATATTGCCCCAGTGCATAAAAAGCGCTGCCTATATTTCCTAGAGAAGCTGCTTCCTCGTAGGGAGTATGTCTTTCTTGTGCGATGCTTAGCGACTGCTTATAATTCTCAATCGCCTTCTGGTACTGTCCTAAAGAATTGAAGATTTTACCCAAACTATCTAAGGCAGCACCTTGTTCCCAGAAATTGCCTATATCCCGTGCGATGCTTAGGGATTGCTCACAGCACTTAACTGCCTTAGGATATTGACCTTGGTCATGATAAGTCGTTCCCATAATTCCCCAACATTTGGCTTCCAGAGAACGATAACCTCTAGGATTTGAAATATTAAGACACTGTTGGCAAGAGTCAATTGCTTGTAGGTATTCACCAAGATAATAGTACACAATGCCCAAATTTACTAGAGACATAGCTTGTCCATAGTAATCATTAATGTGCTGGTAAATTCTTAAGGATTGCTGATGGTAGTTGCTCACGCACTGGTATTCACCTTGAGTACGGTAAACAATACCTAAGCCTTCCAAAGCATGGGCTTTGTATAAGTAATCACTTTTCTCTTCTGCAATAGTCAGCAACTGCTTATAACGCTCAATCGCCTGCTGAGATTCCCCAACTTTGTGGTAAGCTTCCCCCAACTTATACAAAGAAGCAGCTTCTCCAGACATATTATTGATCGTTCGATAAAGAATTAATGCCCACAACAAAGATTGTATGGCAGCTTGGTAGTGACTGACCTGAATCAGCTCAATTCCTAGATTGAGTACTTGGTTGGCTTCAGTCTTTAGCTGTAATTGGAACGAAGACTCCTTTATCGTAGTTGTGATGATGTTCATGACGGTTGACACAGGACTTACTTCATTAAGATAATGCATCAGTTTTTGATTCATGGAGATAGCCAGAACTGGCATTGATGCTGCGGGAATTTAGCTGAGAGTTGATGTGGTGCTTACTGACTTCTTCAGTGCGTCTCAGCTTGATTACGGAAACATTATCAGGTGAGTTCGCTACTCGCAGCAAACATCAATACACTTCATCATGAGTGCCAATATCAATTAGCAAGATTTCCTCTTCGCCCGATTCTGGATTATGGACAAAATTAAACACAATGCGGCAGTCGTACTCTACAGTACAAGACCACGCTCCTGATAACTGACCCTTCAGCTTATGAGTTCGCAGTAAAGGGTCAAATGGATCTACTGCTAAAAGTCTAAGTCTCTGTTCAATCTTCTGTTGCAACTCTGGACGCTTCCGCACCACCGCTTTGAAAGCTCTAGTAAAAGATGATGATAAGACAAGAGTTTTCACTTCATTAACTCAGCCATCAATTCATCAACAGTCCCTCGAAACACCTGTCCAGTTTGATACTCTTCTTGCGCTTTGACAATATTCGCGGCAATTTCAGATCTGCGTCGTTCTACTAGTCGCCGCCGTACCAAATCAATCAGAGCTTCCTGGTCTTCTACAGACAATTGCTCTACACTCTCTAGAATCTCATTAAAACTGGTGATTTGTGTCATTTTTTTATAAGCGTTAGTTCTATTTAGGCATTAGACATCTTCAAAAAAGAGTCTAAAACTCTCTCTCGGCTTAAGCTGAAGTCTAGTTTATAAAGTGATCTATGCGCTGGGAGCAAGCCTTCTGATTTACTTTTAGCCCAATTCTATCAAGTTGTGACAGCTACACTACCTATCCGAAATGAACAGGCATCGCCCATAATAAAATTAACCCAGTTGGCGATCACCAATGGAATCTCTAACGCTGAAAGTCCCCCCTGCTGTAGGTCTAACAGACGAGCAGTTTTATCAACTGTGTATGGCAAATGAAGAATGGCGGTTGGAGCTAACAGCCCAAGGAGAACTGATAATCATGCCCCCAGTTGGTGGCGAAACCAGCATCAGAAATTCAGCTCTTACGGCTCAACTTGCTATCTGGAATCGTCAGACAAACCTGGGAAAAGTCTTCGACTCCTCCACAGAATTCCGATTACCCAATGGTGCCAAGCGTTCCCCCGATGCTTCCTGGGTGATACTAGAACGATGGGAAGCATTATCCTCCGATGATAGAAAGCGCTTTCCTCCTCTGTGTCCAGATTTTGTCATCGAACTTCGTTCTGAAACAGATTCCTTAAAAGAATTGCGCTCAAAAATGCGAGAGTACCAGGATAATGGCGCTCGATTGGGTTGGTTAATTGACCCTCAAACGCCCTTAGTGGAAATCTATCGACCCAATCGGGATGTAGAAACGATTAATTTCTTATTTGACCAACCGCCGACACTTTCTGGCGAAGATATACTACCTGGTTTTGTCCTCGATTTAGCCCCCATCCTGAATCCTTAAATTTATTGCCTGCACGGTTTTCAAAAATCCACTTCGGCGAACTTGAATGCAATACCCCCAGACTTCGACGCAGTGGGCAATTTGAAACGTTGGGATGTCCTTCATTGAATTTGGGTTCCCATTAATCGGTAACGGGTTCCTGTTCTAAAGGAACGTGAAGCTAACGATAACGAATGGGTACTCATTCGTTGAATTTGGGTTCCCATTTGTTGAATTTGGGTTCTCATTTATAAGAAACGTTTTCTCGTTACAAAGAAAGACCAAAGCATTCCTTATGAATGGGTACCCGTTCCTTGATTTTGAGTTCCCATTTATAAGAAACGTTTTCTCGTTATAAAGAAAGACGAAAGCATTCCTTATGAATGGGTACCCGTTCCTTGATTTTGGGTTCCCATTAGCAGCTAATGACTACCCGTTCGTGGAAATAAAGAATGATTGTCCTGGTTCAATGAGCGATGCAATCAGTTCGATCTGGAATTAATCAGTATCCTGACTTTCATCAATCATGATGACCTTAAGCTGCCCTTTTAGCTTCGTTATCGCCCTTTCAATAACGTTTCCACCCACCCCATATCTTCCTCAGAAAGTGGCGGTTGTGGTGGCTGAGTGTAATCGATCGCTAAATAATACCGCCCTTTTTCGTAAACGTGATCGAGCAAAGGTTGTAACTCTAAAATTGGCTCCTCTTCACCCAGCCTCAGCGGAATCGGCACGGGCGGAATCGGTTGTCGCAAGCCAAATGCATATAATTCCCCCGTCGGTCGCCTCTCGCCCCGACAAATTAGAATACGATAATCCCTCAAGTTTTCACTTCTAATCGGAAAGGGTTTACCACCTCGTAGCAGATCGATTTCCACCAGATGAGTCGCACTCGCTAAAACTCGATTTCGCTTGCGTTCGTAAGCCAACCGTCCTTCCCCAGGACGCTTATTATTAGGAGAAAAAAGCTCAATGACGGTAACAACAGTGCCAGTCGCCACGTCTCGAATTTCCAGATACCGCTCATTCACTTCTTCTGCAACCGGAACGGTCACCTGCTCCGGTTGAACGGGTAATGATACCGTAGCAACGGATGATGTTGGTTCTGCCGTTTTGCCAGTCAGCACCGCCACATCGGGAATACCAACTAAAACGCTTTCATCACTACTGAAGTAAGTCCGTTTTTCAATTTCGACTCGATAGTTTTCGCTGAGACGATCCACCAAATTATCTGCCATTGCTACAATCAAACGGTTATGTACCGCTGACCATAGCTGTGAATTTTCCAGATAGGGGTTCATTCGGAGGAAATGGCGAACGCATAGGACAACTTCAGTCAGTGAGAGACTTATTCCTCATCGTATCGGTTTTGCGGGGGCAGCGACGAGGGTTGCAATAGTTGCTGGCACTGTGCTAAGTGCGATCGCATACTCTAAAGAGACCCCAAGCCTGTTGTGAAATTTGGGGTAAATTGACACTCTCCGACCTAAAGGTGCGGAGATTCTTCGTTCAATGACCCAGCTTGCTGAAATAGGCTTTCGCCTAAAACAGTAGAGACCAAATCTCCCGAAGCGTTCGGATGGTTAATCCAGGTTCCCACATGCCCTGTGGTACCCAAGGCTGATTTCAGAATATTAATCGCGGCATTCCAGTCTCTGTCTAAAATGAACCCACACTGACAAGCATGAGTTCTCATAGATAGGGATTTCTTGACTACAGTGCCGCACTCAGAGCATTCCTGGGAAGTGTAGGCAGGGTTAACTGCAATAGTTAACTTGCCAAACTTGACTCCGAAATACTCTAGCCATTTTCTGAATTGATACCAACCAGCATCATTAATCGACTTGGCAAGACAATGATTTCTAACTAAGTTCTTAATCCTCAAGTCTTCGTAGGCGACCAAATCGTTTGATTGGATGACGCAACGCGCCACTCTCTTGGCATGTTCTTCACGTTGCCTACTTATCTTGAGGTGTACTCGTCCTAATCGATTAATGGCTTTTTTCCGGTTGACCGAGCCTTTTTTCTTCCGAGAAACACGGCGTTGCCGAAGCTTCAACCGTTTCTGGGCAATTCGATAAAATCTAGGGTTAGGTTCAGCATGACCGTTGCTATCGGTGTAGAACTCTTTAAGTCCCACGTCCAGGCCAATCATCTTTCCTGTTAACTCTATGTCTACTTTATTCTCGGCATTCACCAAGAACTGAACATAGTAGCCATCAGCCCGGCGCACTAGCCTCACTCGTTTGATCTGCTCTAACTGGTAGAAGTTTAAATCCCACGTCCCTTTGAGTTTAAGCTTGCCTATTCCTTTGTTGTCGGTAAAAGTGATTTGCTTCCGGTTTGGTGAGAGCTTCCATCCGCTAGTTTTGTACTCGACTGACCGAGAATTCTTCTTGAACTTTGGGTAGCCCTTTTTACCTGGAACAGACTTTTTACAGTTGCTGTAGAACCGAGCGATTGCACTATAGGCTCTTTCAACCGCAATCTGACAAGCATGAGAGTTCAAAGCTTTGACAAAGGGAAACTCAGCCCTCAGCTTAGTGTTGTGACGATACAGCTCCTTCTGTCCTACACCTCGGTTGTCCATCCAAAAGCGGACACACTTGTTGCGGACGAACTGAGCCGTTCTAATCGCCTCATCTATAGCAGCATATTGAGTTGTTTTTCCCTGAGCCTTGAACTCTAAAACAATCATTTGACGTAGAAAAACTTACATCAACAAATGTATCATGAATAAAGCCGCCCTTCCAGGGCGGGGCTTGAATCCCATTATTTTTGGTCACACTGACCCCTCTACTAGAAGAAAAAACTATGACGCGAAACGTTATCCGTACTGACAACGCACCTGCACCTGTTGGGCCTTATAATCAAGCGATCGCAGCCAGTGGTCAACTGGTTTTTGTGGCCGGTCAAATTCCGCTCGATCCCAAGACAGGGGAGATTGTGGGGTCTGGTGATGTCGTCAAGCAGACGGAGCAGGTGATGGCAAATCTTGTGGCTATCCTAGTGGCGGCTGGTGCTAAGACAGAAGATGTAGTGAAAACAACGGTATTTCTGGCAGATATGAATGATTTTGGGGCAATGAACGGGGTTTATGCCCGGTACTTCGATGAGGCATCGGCTCCGGCCCGTGGTTGTGTCCAGGTTTCGCGTCTGCCGAAGGATGTTTTGGTCGAAATTGAGTGCATTGCCGTTGTGTCGTAACAAAGAACAATTGCGATCGCTCCTCCTAAGCTTTGTGCGTAGACTTTGCACTGTATCGGCTGAGGGTAAAAAAAGCGAAAGGATGGATTGATGCACCTTTTCCCCTTTCCCTTTCCCCTTTTCCCTACCTTTACGATATGCAAGTTGTAAGAACGACGGCTGATCAGGTGCGTTAGCTCTTGCATAACGCACCCAATCACCTAGGAAGGGGAGGTTCACCCCTTAATTTGACCGCTTGTAGCCAGTACACGCGCACTCACACCGAATACGCGTAGCAATCCCTCCGAGTCGGCATGATTGTAACTGCCAACCCCTTCCATAGAAGCATTTTCTTCGGAATAGAGAGAATGCGGCGTATTACTCGCAGAAACAAAAGAAATATTTCCTTTATAAAGGGAAACTGTAATCGTTCCTGTTGCCAGTTCGGCTGTAAGTTGAATTGCTTGTAGCGCCATCTGCGTGGCTAAGTCGAACCAATACCCCTGATAGATTTGCTTAGCAACTAATAGGGATAGCTGATCATAGAATTCACGAGCACGGCGATCCAAAATCAGTTGCAGCAATAACGCATAGCAAGTTCCCAAAATTTCTACGCCTGGGCTTTCATAGACACCCCGCGATTTAATGCCCACAAAGCGGTTCTCAACTAAATGAGTACCGATGCCGATCCCATTCCGTCCGCCGATCGCATTTGCCTCAAGAAACGCCTCAATTAGGTTCACAGGATTACCATTGATAGAAACCGGGCGGCCTTGCTCAAAGTTTACAGTAAACTCCTCTGCTTGATCGGGTGCATCAGCAGGATAGCAACCCATAATCGGCTTGACAAAATGAGCCGGAGTTGTTAATTCTTCCAAGAGTCCTGATTCGTGAGTCAGACCTAGCAGGTTCGCATCAGTGGAGTAAGGTTTATCTTTCGTTGCTGAGACAGCTAGCCCATGTTCTTGGCAGAAATCAATCATTTCGCTGCGGCCAGGGAAACGAGCTAAAAATTCCTCATCCCGCCACGGTGCATATACCTCGAACTCTGGAGCGAGCATATTGGTGATCAGTTGAAAACGAACTTGGTCATTACCCCGTCCTGTTGCACCATGACTGAAGATCGTTAGATCCCGTTTTTTCATTTCTTCGATCATGGCTTTCGCGAGAACACATCTGGCGATTCCTGTTGTATTCCAGTAGCGTCCTTCATAGCAGGCTTGAGATTGAATCACGCTCAAACCCGCTTGTGCGATCGCTTCTCGTGCAGGTAACAAGACAAAATCCTCGGCCCCAGCCAAGAGCATCCGTTGGCGAATCGCTTCTGTATCGTCTTCATCCGGTTGCCCCAAGTCAGCCGTAAAACAAATCACCC